>JASHQG010000398.1 GCA_030037665.1 Acetobacteraceae bacterium | reverse complement strand
CGAACAAGGGTCCTTCGGGGTAGACATTGCCGGGTCCGATTGCGATTGGTTTTCCGCGTTCGGATCGGCATAACGGATTCAGTTTTACGTCGCGGCCTTCCCGCGACAACCGGCAACTGATGCGATTTTCAAAGACCCGAAGGATTGGAGCATGGACGTTGCCCAGAAGCAAGACGCTTGACCCCTCCCTGGAACGGAGGGGGTTGCGCTTCAACATGCTCAATGCGCTGCTCTAGATGCCCTCTGCTGGCGAAGTTTCCGCAGCGCAGTCGCTGGCGCACGAGCACGGAGAAGCAGCGTTCGATCTGATAGATCCAGGATAGATGCTTCGGCGTGAAATGAGAAAACGATGCGGCGGTTGTCATCGTGGAGGAGCGCGTCGCGGGTCGCCATTGAGGCGAGCGCAGCGGATCTGCTTTTCTCACCCAGATTGCCGGTGGCGCCGGTCAACCGCGCGAGGCAGCGGACGACGCCCGCGGAGAAACGCGTGTTGAGATTGTCGCAAATGACGTGCCGGGTTCGTCGTCGGTGCGGTGCTGGCGAACGGATTTTCCAGAGACGTGGCATCGTCCGACGCGCTACGGCCGTCGCCAACCACGCCGGATACCGTACCGGTGGCGACAGCGAAGGCTGCGATCGGCGCCTGCGTGCCATGCCGGACGTACTGGAATTCGCGCGGTTCAACATGCCCCGGCGTCATCGGTGGGCTCGGCGCGACACGCTCCAGCGCCCGGATGCCAGTCATCTCGTCGACCAAGACGGTCCACACGCCCCTTGTACTGCGGCAGCCGGTGCGGCCAGGTAGTGCGTGCAGGTGTCGGCGCTTCCCAATCCGCCTGCCTGCCCGGGGGGCGCCGATCTGCTCGGGGTGTTGCAAATCCGAGTCGCCCCCCAACCGGGTCGCCAATTTCGGTGGGATGTACTAACCACCCGCAGCCTTCAGCAGTACCGTCCGGTCGCCCGGCTGCAAGTCGGCCTGTTGCAGGACTGCGGCGATCTCCTGCGGCGACAGGCCGAGAGTCTGGTGGGCATCCGCTACCGAGTTCGTCGCTTTCTCCAGTATCACGCGGTGCAGGCGCTCGAGCCGACTGAGGAATCCGTAGTTCTTGATCAGCTCGTTATTCTTTTTGATTGCGTCGAGGTACTTATCGCGTAGCACCGGGTCTTCGACGTCTTTCGGATCAACCCCGGCCATGTACTGCAACCCCTCCGGACCAGGGGGAGTGATTCGCGTGGAGGGGCGCTTCTCAGGGTCGAAGTGGGGATCGATATCGCGCTTGAAGCGGGCCAGGATCGCCGACCAGTTCGCCAGCCGCTGCATCCCGCGTGCGTGCGCCTCGTCCGGGTCGGCCAGAGCGTCGCCGTCGTGGCGAGCCGCCTCATCGCTGGCGCTCTGCAGGCTGTCGAGGTCGCGGTCGGCGTCATATTTTGCCAGCGCCTTGGCGACTGCCGGGTCGAGCGGTCCCGCATTCGATTGCGACATGCTGTTGTCCTCCTTGCGCGTCTGCGACCAGCCTGTGTCCGGGGCCGCCACCAGGGCGGCGCACAAGACAAGCGCGGACAGTCCAGTGCGAGTTATGCGGCGCTGATGCATGCTGTCCCCTTTGCGCAACCGAGCGCGCCTTTTCGCCGCTCTGCTGAACGCCTTGGTCCGCTGCAAGGCGGAGGTCATCGGGCGGCGCTCGCAGCGCGCGTCAATTATTGCTCAGTCCAGCGCATGATTCCCGGAGGAACCGCCGGCCTTTTTGGTGCTGGTCGTACCGTTCTTCGCCGTGCTCGTGGTCTGCACGACAGTGCCGATCCTGCCGGTCGTGCCGTTGCACTGATAGGTCCAGGGGATGCTGAACGTCATATCGCCGGTCCAGTTCGTCAGTGGCTTCGCGGCCAAGCTAGGCTCAAAGCCGCTCCAGCAATGGTCCACCGCGAAGGACTTTGTGCCCTTGCCGCTTACCACCGTCTCTTCGAAGCCGATTGGGCTCGCGTTGGGGCCATGGCCTTTGCCGTTCTTCGCCTTCCAGCTCCCGCTTGCCTTGCAGCCGATCTCGGCCTCCAGGAAGGTGATGTTGACGAAATTCACGCTGTCCGGGCCACAAAAGACTTGGCCGCGGAATCCGGCATTCGGCACGCCGTGGCCGAGACCGAGTTGGGCGGCCGTGTAGTGTTCGGTGGAGATGGTGTCCTGATGCACCGACTTCGGCGCGATCACCGTGAAGGTGATCTTCTCGGTCTTACCCGCAGCGGTTACCGACACCGCCGCCTTGCCGGGCTTGCCGGACGCGGTCAGCACCACCGTGCTGCCCTTGGCTGGGCTCACGGTGCCGGAGCCAGAGACTGTCCAGTCCCCAGCGACAGGCGTCAGTTTCAGCGTCACCCGTTCGCCGATGCCGATCTTGGTGCGCGCCCGGTTGCTCGGCTGTGTCACCTCGGTCTCGGAGGTGAGGGTGAGCTTGACTGGCTTCGGCTTGGGGGGAGTGACCGTCCCGCCGCTTGAGGGGGACGCGGTCGACGTTCCCCCGGAGGGCCCTGTTCGGGAGCGGCCGAACAGGCCGGTGGGATCTGCGCTCGGCGCGGCGCCGCTCTGGCCCACCGGGGCAACCAACTCAGCCGCCGTGGGATTCACCCCGAGCACGTTCTTCACCCAGGCGTCCATGGCCATGCGATCCGACATTGGCGTCTACTCTCCCTCTGACATCATGGCAGACGTGCTCGGCTGCACAGACACGTCACGAGCCTCTGCCAACATGGGTCGCTCCGCCGCGACGTGGCCGCTGCTGTCTGGTACACAAACCGCTCAGACAACACATCACTGTAGCGTAACTATACTGTACTCCGGAACGATTTTACAGTACGGAATGGTTTCACTTTCCTGCACGCCCAGCCCACCCGCCCGCTCTGACGGCAACGCGGTGCCGCTCCGAAGGGACGCGTCCGGTCAGCGTCGCGGATGGCCGCCTAGACATCCGGCCCGGACAGAGAGTCAGTGCACGATCTGCTCGAGCGCCGACAGCGTCGTCGTCACGGTCTGGCGGATCTTCAGCGGCTCGAACGGGTTGTCGTCGAGATCCGCGAGCAGTGGCGCGCTGCTGACGTAGGTCCGGTATCCGTCCATGATGCCCTTCGCCTCGTCGATCAGCTTCTTGCGCTGCGCCGCGTCGGTGGCGCCCGCGACCTCGTTCAGTTTTTCTGACAGGCGGTCATCGAAATTCTGCAAGACGGTGCCCAACACCTTGGTGCGAAAGCTCGCCTCCAGGTCGCTGGCGATATCGTGGTCTTGGTAGGCGGAGACGATTGCGGTGCGCAGCTTCTCGATCTCGTCCTCCACTCTCTTGCGGGTGGCGCTCCAGGCCTGGCGGGCTTTGGTGAAGGCGGCAGGACTGCCGCCGCTGACGTCTTGCGGGGCTCCGTTGCCGCCATTTGCCGGCACGCCTGCCTCATCCAGCGCGGCACGCAATTCGTCTATGCGCTCCTCGGCATCCGTAAGCTCGTTGCTGCGCAACAGCGCGTTCGCCTGCGTCGCCATGCGCGCGAGGTCTGCCTTCTGCGCGGGGTCGGCCACCGCCTGGATCCGGCGCGCCAACTCGGTCAGCGCGCGGGTCTGCGTCGCTGCGTCGGGCGCCGCCTCATCGCTGTCGCTATCGTCCGGATCGTCAAGGTCCGCGACCTCCTGGCCGTCCACCAGCAGCACAAGTTTCTTGAATGGCAGCGGTTTGAACTTCTTCAGCATCCGCGCACCTTTCTTGCCCATGCCCGGTATCTGCCGTCCCTCCAGCTCGAGCACCATCTCGCCGGCCCTGCCCTCGGACGACCGTGCGATGCCCCAGGTCATCAGGTGGATGCCGGTTTCCTTGGCAAGCATGGTGCCCAGCGCCTTTGCCGACTTGCTCTTGTGCAGCGCTATGCGGTGGTCTTCGGCCTTCTTGCCCAGAACGAAGCCAAAATTCATTTCACCGCTGCTGCGCAGCCGCTTCATCACGGTGATGAGGTAGGTTTTGTAGGCGTCGGGATCGGCGAAATTGCTGTCATCATCGTCATCGCCACCCTTGGCCTTGGTATGCTCCTGGATCCACTTCCGCTCCTGGGTGGAACCGCGGTCGAACTTTTTCAGGCAGTCCGTGGTGGCGTCGATCTCGGCGTTGCCCTTCGTCTTGGCCGCCTCGGAGAGCACTGCCTTCACCGCCTTGTCGATTCCGTCGAGCGCCCCGCCGGCATCCTTGGCGTCGGCCTCCTCGCCGCTCGATTCCAGCTTGGCCTTGGCGGTCTCGTAAGCCTTCAGTGCACTCTCCAGGCCGTCGGCGCTCTTCAGCCCCTTCGGCTGGCTGTTCTTCCACCACCTGGCGGAAAACTGCGGTTGTTCGCCCTTCTTCATATGACTCACTCCCCCTCAGTTGCATGCGAGACGGTGTGACGGCAGGCTGCGGCCGGCATGGACCACGGTCGGAGTTTTATCTCGGGGTCGATCTGAACGCCAGTTAGAAATATCCGACCGATTGAACCTGCCCGGACCGCGCATGACGTCCCGCCCGCCAACTACTTGCGCGGCATTCCAGAAGGTCCTTCGCGCGCATGTCCGCAGCCGACGATGACCCACGTCGGCCCG
>JASHQG010000397.1 GCA_030037665.1 Acetobacteraceae bacterium | reverse complement strand
GGGGGGGCCGCTCCGGCTGGCTGACTACGACGCCGAGGGGCGCATCATCTGACAGGAGAAACAGGCTGTCGTGGGTGGCGGCGGGTCGAGGCCTGAGGGAGCTGCGCGTGGTTTCATGGCCGGATTCTTGAGCGGCTCCAACAGCACTACGGCAGCCGCGGCGCTGGCGGCGTGGTCCGCCGGTCCCGACCGACCGGGCTTCGGCTGCAGCGGTGCGCCCGCCTACCGCACGCTGCATGGCGGCACGGCCGAGGTCGCGCTGCTCCACGACAATGGACTCGGGTACAACATAAGCGGGTTGATCGACGGAATGCTGGTGACCTTCCTGGTCGATACCGGTGCGGATATGTGCCAGATGCCCGCAGCTGTCTATAGCGACTGGGCAAGGTTACGCGGCGAAGTACCTTGCATCCCGGTTGTCGAACTCCGGTCGCGTTCCTTCCACCACGTCGACATGGAAGCGGTTGATATCTTGGGATTCGATACCTCCGTTGGTATGGACAACGCCGTCGCGCAGGCGCCAGGAGGCCGCAGAGTGCGATGCCGATCAGGGTCGTCGCATCAATTAGCCAGTTGTTTGCTGACCTCTGGTATAAGATCTACCCTTTGCGTCCGTAATGGACGGGGAACGTTACTCATCGAGGGCGGCGGAAAGTCGGTCTTCGATCCGAGGTTGATTGGCGCCAAGCGATGCAAGAACTTCACGGTACCAGGCTCTTTTTTGTATAAGTTCCGACGATGCGTAGGCCATGTTGCCATGGCGGGCCGCCACCGTCCTGCAGGGGCAGGTGTTACAGCAACGGAGGCACCGGAGATGAACCGACGTGACCTGTTCAGTTCGACGGCGAAGGCAGCGCTGGCAGCCGCTTTGGGCGGCGTCGGGGTGGGAGGCACCACACGGGCGCAGACCAAAACGCAAGCAGGCGGCGCGAGCACAACAGTGCCGGTAGACCGCACGATCCTGCCGATCCCCGAGCCGAGGCCGCCGACCATCGACGTATTGGACGCGCGCAATGCCCGCCCGCCTCCACGGTTCGAGGTCAAAGCGCCGCCCAACGCTCCGAATGTGCTCATCGTTCTGCTCGACGACATCGGATTCGGCCACTCGAGCGCGTTCGGCGGCCCAATCCATATGCCCGCGTTGGAGAAGCTGGCTTCTGAGGGGCTGCGCTACAATCAGTTCCACACCGCGGCTCTGTGCTCGCCCACCCGCGTCGCGCTGTTGAGTGGCCGGAACCACCATATGAACAACATGGGCGGTATCACCGAAACGGCGACAGCCTTCCCCGGGAACACCGGCGTTCGCCCAAACGCCATCGCCCCATTGCCCGAAGTCCTCCGCCTGAACGGTTATGGCACGGCTGCGTTTGGCAAAATTCACGAGACGCCGGTGTGGGAGGTCAGTCCCGTGGGCCCGTTCGATCGCTGGCCGACCCGATCGGGGTTCGACAAGTTCTATGGTTTTCTCGGCGGCGAAACCAATCAGTGGTCGCCACAGATCTTTGACGGAACCTCGCGGATCGAACCGCCACACGATCCCAACTATCACTTCATGGCTGACATCACCGACCAGGCCATCAATTGGATGCGCTCGGTTAAGGCACTTGCGCCCGAGAAGCCGTTCTTTATCTATTTCGCACCCGGTGCGCTGCACTCCCCGCACCACGTATCGAACCACTGGATTGCCAAGTACAGCGGCATGTTCGACAGCGGCTGGGACAAGCTGCGCGAGGACACGCTCGCGAGACAGATCCAGCTTGGCGTCGTCCCACCCGGAACGAAGTTGGCGCCGAAGCCACACTTCATCAAGGATTGGAACAGCCTGTCAGCCGACGAGAAGCGCCTGTTCGCGCGGCAGATGGAAGTATATGCCGGGTTCGGCGAGTACACCGACCATGAGATCGGGCGTCTGATACAGGCCATGGCCGACATGGGCGAGCTCGACAACACGCTGACCTTCTACATTGTCGGCGACAATGGCGCGAGTGCCGAAGGCGGCACGAATGGCTTGTTCAACGAGATGTCCTATCTTAACGGGCTAGACGAGCCGTTGGAGATGCAGCTTCAACACATCGATAACCTCGGCGGCCCAATGGCTAGCAATCACTACGCAGCGGGTTGGGCCGTAGCGGGTGACACGCCGTTTAGCTGGGTGAAGCAGGTGGCGAGCAGCTACGGCGGTACGCGCAACCCGCTGGTCGTTCACTGGCCCGAGGGGGTCAAGGCAAAGAACGAGATTCGCTCGCAATGGCACCACGTGGTGGACGTCGCGCCGACGATCCTTGAGGCGGCAGGGCTGCCCGAACCGAAGTCGGTCAACGGCACCGAGCAGATCCCTATACAGGGCGTCACTATGAACTATTCCTTCGACGAGGCGCGCGCGCCCGACTTGCATACGACACAGTATTTCGAGATCTTCGGAAATCGCGCCCTCTATCATGACGGTTGGCTGGCCGGAACCATTCACCGAGAGCCGTGGGAACTGGAGCCACGCACGAGTCTCGCGAATAGCAAGTGGGAGCTGTACGACACGCGCAACGACTTCAGCCTGGTGAACGATTTAGCGGCGACGAATCCCGCCAAGCTTCAAGAAATGCAGGCGTTGTTCACAACAGTGGCTATCGAGAATCGCGTGTTGCCTATCGACGACCGGACTGCCGAGCGACTGAATCCCGCCCTTGCAGGCCGTCCGGATCTGATGAGCGGCCGCACCTCGCTCACCGTCTTTCCCGGCATGTCCGGAATGCAGGAGAACGCCTTTATCAACATAAAGAACCGCTCGTTTTCGATCTCGGCTGACGTACACATCCCGAGCTCGGGCGCGGCGGGTGTGATTCTGGCACAAGGGGGCAGGTTCGGCGGCTGGAGCCTGTGGCTGCAGGATGGGCGGCCGCGGTTCACCTACAACTGGCTCGGCACCGAGCGCTACGACATCGTGGCGAAGGAGCCGCTAGCATCGGGTGAACGCAATATTCGCTTCGAGTTCGCCTATGACGGCGGCAAGCCCGGCTCGGGCGGACTCGGGCGGATGTCGGCCGATGGCGTGCGTGTCGCCGAGGGCCGGGTTGCGCGAACCCATCCTTTCCTGTTCGGCAACGAGAGTGCCGATGTCGGCGAGGACCTGGCGACACCTGTGAGCGAGGAATATCAGGTCCCGGCGTCTTTTACCGGCACGATCCATAAGGTGGCGATCGAGGTCCAGCCGATCGCAGTTGCCGATCGCGCTGCCATCGATGAGGCCGCCGTTGTCTGGATGGACCGACGTGCCGAGTTCGATTAACGGCGCGGCGCCACCCGGAATGCACTGGATTCCAGGCGGCACCTTCCGCATGGGAGCCGACCGGTTTTATCCGGAGGAAGCTCCGGTGCACACGGTCACGGTAAGCGGCTTTTGGATGGACACGCACGTTGTCACCAACGCGCAATTCGCCGCCTTTGTGCAAGCCACCGGCTATCGCACTTTGGCAGAACGCCCGCCCGACCCCACGCTCTATCCGGGCGCTCAACCTGACCTGCTCGTCCCCGGTTCCGCCGTGTTCTTCATGCCGACCGGCCGTGTCGACATGGGCGACGTGCACAGCCGGTGGGCCTATGTCCCCGGCACGAACTGGCGTCATCCGGACGGACCCGAGAGCACGCTCGAAGGACGCGAGCCGGAACCGGTCGTGCATGTGGCGTTCGAGGATGCGGCAGCTTACGCAGTCTGGGCAGGCAAGGAATTGCCGACCGAAGCCGAATGGGAATTCGCCGCGCGCGGCGGACTGGATGGCGCAGTCTTCTGTTGGGGCGACGAGTTCAAATCCGGTGGACGTTACATGGCAAATACCTGGCAAGGCCAATTTCCGATCCGCAATCTCGGCGCGGATGGATTCATCGGCCGCGCGCCGGTCGGATCGTTCCCACCGAATGGTTACGGTCTCTACGACATGGCGGGAAACGTCTGGGAGTGGACTATAGACTGGTATTCCGCCCGGCACGCGGTCGATCCGGACTCGCCCTGCTGCACACCTCCAAACCGGCGCAGCAGCACCGAGGCGCTGAGTTACGATCCGGACCAGCCCGCTGTTCGGATCCCGCGTAAGGTCATCAAAGGCGGCTCCTATCTCTGCGCGCCGAATTACTGCCGGCGTTACCGACCTGCCGCGCGTTATCCGCAAATGATCGACACCACCACCTGCCACATCGGATTTCGCTGCATCATCCATCCGACACAGACCGGGAAAACAACATAATAAGAGATGCCGGACTTGATATTCTGACCTGCCCGCTAGCCGCGCGGCGCCGAGGCAGGGCAACGATGAGCGCGTCATTGAAATGAAAACACCCGTCGCCAGTCGGCATGTACGTCAACCACCGTCCACCCAGCCTGTGGTGCCGCAGCCAGAGTTTTGTCGAGCCGTCCCACCTGCGATTGCCGGTCGTAGGCATATTCCCGTGCGCCATCGGTGTGATGGATCAGCAGCCCGAAGCCCGGCCCTGATGCCCTGGTTGTCCATTGCAACATTTCCAGGTCGCCGTCGGAATTGCCGGCCGCGAAGATCGGCTGGCGGCCGATGAAGCGATTGATGGCTACGGGTTTGCCAGGACCGTCATTGACGAAATCAATTTCTGCAAGCCGCATGAGCACAGGCTTGCGGTCCGCGATTTCGAAGCGTGTCTTGATGCTGCTGCCGATCACGTGCTCGGGCGGGATACCATAGACACGTTCTGACCAGGGACGGATGAACTCGACGCCGCCTCCCGAAACAATCCAGGTCCTGAACCCATGTGCGCGGAGGTACTCGAGCAGTTCGAGCATCGGTTGATAGGTCAGCTCTGTGTATGGGCGCCCAAAGCGCGGATGCTTGGCGGTGGTAATCCAGTCCGTCACGATACGGGCGAACGCGTCGGTGGTCATGCCGGCATGTGTCGCCGCCATCAGGGTGACGGTGTCGCTTTCACCAATTGCGGCCAACGCGCGCTCGTCGCCGGACAGCACTGCCGCGAACGGTTGCTGGTGTCTCCATTCCGGGTGGTCTGGCGCCATCGCGCGGATGCGGTCGAATACGAAGGCGCCCTGGGCATAGTCAGGTTGTTCGACCCATAGCGTCCCGTCGTTGTCGACGACGGCGATCCGTGCCTCCGGGGCCACAAAGTCGGGGCTACCTGGACTCGTCGTGCGAGCCACGAAGTCGAGGATGGCGCCGCGTGACGGGCCGTCATTCCAGGAGGGCAGCGCGTCGGTTTGCGCCCTGCCCACGCCAGGTCCCATAGCGATCGTCGCAGCCATAGCGATCGGTAGGGTGAGAAGATGGCGCCTCGTGCGTGTCGACATGGGAATCGTTCCCGCGATGTTGACCGTCAGACGGTTTGTCCCGTCGGCATACTCATTGACGGGTATCAAGCATCGTCGTTCATCTGCCGCCTCGTTACAGCGCTGAATTCAGTGGCGCCGCCTCCGGGAATATCCAGGTGCCGTTCAGAATTTCGGCGCGGGGGCGATAGAGCCGCGCCGTCCAATTCCATCCATCCACAATCGGCAGGCAATTTGGAACCCTGCCGTCGCAGCCGCCGAACTGCACCGTCACCGAACCGTCCGCGTTCTTTTGGGCGGTTACGTTATTGAGATTATAGGCGTTGTATTCGTTCTTCTGGAAATAGCCTTGCGCGTTATAGACGCTGATGGACCAGAATCCGTCGACCGGCACATTTGCGGGAACGGTCAGCTGATAGATCGTTTTGCCGTCATTCCTAGCGGGGGTACCGCCGACATAAACCGCGACCGACTCAGGGTTGCCCCCCCAGCCAGCCGCCGCGCCAATGAGATGCCGTATCGGATCGACCTCACCCTTCTTGCCGAACGCGCCCCTGAAATCTTTGACGGTCGCTGCGAGCACCAGAAGCGCGTCACGGACCTTGTTGAGACTAGCTTGGTCCCAATTCGGTGATTCGAATTTACCGGGACCGCCCGGCTGATTGACCCTAACCGCGTCCTGCAAGGCGTGTACCGCCGCCAGGTCCTTGGGATCGTTCGGGTCGACGAAGATGCGGAGCACGACAACTGCATAGCGCGTGCCCACATTGTCCCGCGCGAGCCTGTAGGTCCCCTGGCCGAACTCTGCGATCGGCATTTCGTGGTCCTGGCTAATCACGAGGATCGACATGAAGCGTTTGCCTGGATCCGGCAGGGTGATCGTGGCTGCACCCGCATCCAGATCGAGCGCCGCGAATGACAAGAGCACGTCTCGGTTGTTGCGAATAACCGGCTGATTATCGACCGACGCAATATTGCGCTCGTGACGGAATGTGCCAAGCTGGCCTCCGTTATCCTGCACGGTTGCGGCGAAGTATCGGTCCGATTCGGCGCGGATGAAATTGTCGACGGTGACCGGCGTTGCGTTTCGCATTCAGGCCTCCTTGTGCTGCGGAGTCCGACTCTGCCTCGGTCGGCAGGGACTTGCCGACTCAGGCTGCGTAAGCATAGGGTGTTCTCGTCGATCAAGGTAGCGTCCCACCATGGCTTCAGTGGCGGTCAATGCTACACCTGCCACTGTGCAGCCCGTGCGCGACCAGGAAACTAATCACCGACGATGAGGTTACCCACTACCATTTGAATGCCCGGCTTCTCAAGGGGGAGGCTCGATGCATGCATCCGACCGGGATGCGGTCGGAAATCGATGGGAGGATCGATTGATGATCAATCGAGCTGTCCTAGGAACAACACTCGCTTTGCTGCTGATGACGGGAGCGGCGTCACCGGCTCGCGCCCAGCAGCCGCAGAGCGTCGGACAAGCGATCGCTCCAACGGGCTGGGTGTTCAATATTGCGCCGTATGTTTGGCTGCCAACGTCGCGCCTGTCGCTGCAATATAACCTACCGCCGGACCTCGGCGGAAGGTTGCCAACTGAAGTGTCCACGGGACCTGGCGATTATCTGCGCGACCTTGACTTCGCCCTGGCTGTTTCGGCGGAAGCAAGAAACGGCCAGTTCTCGTTATTGACCGACTTCATGTACACCAAGTTCAGCGTCACCAGCGGCAACGTCACTATCAAATCCATCGACTTTTTCGGCCATCCCTCGCTCCCGATTTCGCGGTCGCTGGAGACCAGCACGGGCACCACCCTCGCAACCTCGATCTGGACACTTGCGGGTGGCTATACTGTACTGCAGGGCCCCTGGGGCAATCTCGATCTGCTTGCTGGACTGCGGCTCCTCGCGGTTAATACCACGACAAATTTCAGCCTGAACTTCACGGTGACCGGTCCGCGCGGCAACGGCGCGACCTTCGGCGGCGTCGGCGGCATCTCAGGCGCCCAAAACATCTGGGATGGCATCGGCGGTATTCGCGGTCGGATCCGGCTGAGCGACACGGCGCTGTTTATCCCATATTACTTTGACATCGGCGCGGGTGGTTCGCAGCTCACGTGGCAAATAGCCTCCGGGCTCGGCTATCACATGAAGTGGGGGGATCTGTCGGCCACCTATCGTTATCTGTCGTGGCAACAGGGCGGTAACGCGGTGGTAAGACGCATGTCATTGGGTGGACCGATGCTCATGGTGAATTTCACATTCTAGCCAAGCTGTCGTATTGACCCCAATTGCTCTCTTCCGGAAAGTGGGTGGAGATTTGAGGGAATGTCGACCTCGCGCTGAACGCGCGCCACGACACAGAAGAGCGTCCGGCTTTCCGTGTGTTCCGGGTCGACGTATACCACCTGACATCCACGACAGGTACGACGCCTCTTCCCAGACATGCCCCGCTACTTGATACTCCTGCTTCCGGGGAATCCAGCGTACACACTGCCAGGATCTGATCCTCTGGGCCGCCGTTGTTGAGCGTGGCTTCCCCAGCCAGAGCTGGCTTGGCCTCCGTCAGGCGCTGTCGCTCGGCGGCAATGTGCACCGTGCAGAGCGTGGCACCACGGTCTGCTATGCCGACCGCTTCGTGCCCGGTGAAGAAAAGCGGCGGGCCAGCGAAACTGGCGACGACGCTCATGCGATCCTATTCCTTAAACGCGTCACAGTGTTCAACG
>JASHQG010000052.1 GCA_030037665.1 Acetobacteraceae bacterium | reverse complement strand
TGGATCTTTGTCGCCAATCTCCCGCGCAAGCAACCCGCCGAGTGATCTGGCCCTCTTGTTGCGCCTGCTGCGTGCGGTCCGCGTCGCGTGGTCTTAGCGGAGCGCCGAGCACTGGCGGAGCGGCCAAGCGGAGAGCCTTTACTCCCAAAACGCCTGCAGTATGGTGCTGTCCTTATCGACGATCAGCGTGAGGCGGTTAGGATCCGTTTCGACGCCGCGGATCCCATCGGTCTCTTTGATGATGCGGAGCGGTTTCGGAAGATCCTCCTCGCGGACAACGTTCGGTTGAGCCTGGGATGCGCTGCCGGCAGGCGCGAATTTCTGCCCAACGCACTTCGCACAGTCGTTGACGTTGATCGTCGCCTGAGCGATGCCCGGCATCTGCCGTAGCGTGATTTCGTTCTCCGAGCCGCGGACGCGCACCCCGGCGATCGACGATCCCCCCTCGATCGCAAATATCGCGCTGACCGGGTAGAAACCACCGGCATCTTCCGACTGCTCAGGCGGCGTCGCGATCAACTGCAGATCGAGCACGTTGTCGGCTGGTTTCCCGGCGTAAGTCGGCACCAGTTCTGGCGCGTCCCAGCCTTCCGACGATGCGAGCCCGGTGACCCGCACGATGTCCGCACCTGTTCCGGCCGAAGCGTGCAGCACTTCCACGCTGGTCACGTAGAGCACCGGCAGCTCTTCCGGCGCCGTAGTCGCGGGGGGCGGTGGCGGCGCTTCCTCCTCCCCCCAGCCGGGACCTGACTCGGACGGTGGTGCCACACCGGGAGTGGGTGCATGCGCGGTCGGCACGTTCTGGGCTGACGCAATTCCCATCCCGTCCGCCTGAAGCAGCGCTGCAATTGCACAGATAACCAATGGGCGAATTGTCGCGTGCATGCCAGCCTCCCTGTCGCGTGTCGTCACCACCGTCTGCCCAATCCTTCGTAAGCGCCCACGCGGGCCAATTGAGCCCTGGCGGCCTCACCCGCACCGCCGCCGCGCTGCTGCGCACGTTCGATCGCATCCAGCACCAGATCGGTCGGCCGCATCTTCGTCAGCCGGCAGTACGTCGTCTCGGTGCTGGCAAATGTGCCGTTCTCGGCCAGCTTATTGACTGGCTCACCACCGCCGCAGACGCTGAAATACTGGCAGCTCCCGCGGCACTCGCGCACACCCACCTCGATGTCTCGCAACATTCGTGCAAGGTTGGGACTGTCTAGGAAATCGGTCAGTATACCGGTGTTGACGTTGCCCAGCAGGTAGTCACCATACCGGTCGTTCTTCAGTCCAAGCAGTTCGGGCGAAAACGTCGATATGTTGCCGGCCCAGTCCATGCTGAGCACCGCGAACGGCTCGACCAGTTGATTCGAGAATGGCGCGTCTTGCGGCCGGATCACCTGCTCGATTGCGTACTCGATTTCACGAATAAATTTGATGGCGCCGGGGCGGCGCACCGACAGCTGCCAGAACTCGCTCAGAAACCGATAATACGCCGCCTCGATCCCCGCGTCCGCGAACGATCCCGAGACATGGCCCCCTTCCGATTCCTCGACGTTGAAGCAAACCGCATCGATTCCCTCATCAACATAGAAATCGAACATTTCGGCCGGGGCCGCCATGCTGGCCGGCGTCAGCACCGAGATGACATGAAACGGCACGTCTTGGCGCCGCAGCTGGCGGACCCCGGCGATCGTGCGCTCGAACGTCCCCTGCCCGGCACGGGTGAGCCGGTGCTGGTCATGAAACTGCCGGGGGCCGTCGATGCTGACCCCGACGTCCACCTGCTCTTCGGCAAAAAACGCACACCACTCGTCGTTGATCAGCGTCCCGTTGGTCTGGAAGGCGTGGGTGATCGTCAGCTCGGCGGGTTTCAGCCGATCGATCATCCGGAAGGCATCACGGTAAAATGCGACAGGCAGCACCAGAGGTTCCCCTGCATGCCACACCACTGGCAGGACATCCGGTACCCAACCCGATGCGAACACCTGCGAAAACAAATTGCCCAGCGTATGGCTAGAAACGACCGCCTTCATCGTCCTGTTCGGCAGGTAACAGTAAGAACAATCGATGTTGCAAAACGGGGTAGGCTGAATGACAAGTAACTCTATTCGGGGTGCAGCACTCACAGCGGTCTGTCCCCAGGTTTGAGTGTCCGGTCACCAATTACGCCAGAAATTGTTCCAGTTCGGCCAGCCGTTGCGCCAGTTGGTCCACCGCGGCCGCCAGTTGTTCCACCGCGGTCGCCAATTGCCCCAGCGGTTGCGCCAGGTCAGTTGGAAATTCCGATCGAGCTCCGTCGAAAGCGCTTCTGGTCCTATCACGACAACAACTGCCTCACGGATGGCGCTCAGTCGTTCGGCCACGGGCGCTTCGGGTAGAATTGGGCGCTCGGCGGCATTGGCAGTGAGCACGGAGCCGAGCAGCAAGGATGCGCCAACGGCGCCCATCGGGACGAGGCTGGAGACGAGACTAAGGTATTTCCGGTGCATGCAGCCCCTCCGCCAAATGTTTATTATCGGAAAGGTAGCAATCGACGCGAGATCGCTAGCATCCACCCGCGGCAGATGCAATGAGGAATTGACCGCCGTGGTGTCTCCGGCCCGGGACATCGGCAGATCGGCGGTGTGTTTGTAACAATGTATATGCGGCTGGGCAGAACAAATGGATACAGGATTTTGAGAATAATCGCCAAGAATAGAAGACGGATTACAAGAGAGTCCTAACGGTCTGAGATTTCACTTATGAGGTGAGAATGCTGCAGTGCGATGACATCGCGGGATCCCGTTCTGCCCCTTGTTCAACGCAATCCTGTGCGAGGCCACGCGCTCTGGTCTGCCGCCATCAGCACGGTGCGTGAGCTGAAGGGTATCGCTACCAACCTCAGCTGTTCACCGGCCGTGCGCCCCGGACACACCAAGGGGTCGTCGGCTGGGCGTGTTCATGCTGTCGCGGGTGCACCGTCGCCAGGGTCTTTTGATATCGGTTATGTCTCGCCTCAGAGTCGCGGCAGACCCGCAGATCGCCGTTGGTCGCCACCCAACCGGTCAGACGACAA
>JASHQG010000396.1 GCA_030037665.1 Acetobacteraceae bacterium | reverse complement strand
ACTTCCGTGCGCACCATGCCGTAGCTGTGGTCCGTAGAGCATTCCACCGAACCGTCTATCGGGTCGTTGAAACTGGGCCAGCCGGTACCGCTCTCGAATTTCAGCCGCGATTCGAACAGTGGTTGGTCGCAGCCGGCGCAGAGGAACACCCCCGGCCGCTTTTCCACCAACAACGCGCAGCTCCCTGGGGCTTCCGTGCCGTGGCCGCGCATGACGTCGTACTGCTCCGGGGTCAGTAGGTGGCGCCATTCCGCGTCGCTGCGGGTGAACTTGTATGCGTGGTCAGGCATCCTGCGTTCCTTCGCTACTCTGCTCGCATCGGTGTTTCTTCGGGAGATTTACCTCTATACCAGAAACGGGCGGATTGCTATCGTTGGGTGCCGAAGAGAAACGCACCTGTTATGGAGTCATGCGACCATGGAATTCGGGGCCTCGATCTTCTTCACCGATTACTCGATCACTCCGGCGGCACTTGCTGTTGCGCTCGAGGAACGCGGGTTCGACTCGGTCTGGGCGGCAGAGCATTCCCATATCCCGGTGCCGCGGCGCACGCCGCCGCCCGGTGGCGGCGAGCTGGCCAAGCGCTACTACGATGTGATGGATCCGTTCGTCACGCTGACGGCGGCGGCCGGCGCGACGAAGAGGCTGAAGGTCGCGACGGGCATCTGCCTGGTCATTCAGCGCGACACGATTCAGACAGCGAAGCTCGTGGCCTCGATCGATCAGGTGAGCGGTGGGCGGTTCCTGTTTGGCATCGGCGGCGGCTGGAATGTGGAAGAAATCGAAGCACACGGCACTGAGTTCCGCTCGCGCATGCAGAAGATGCGCGAGCAAATGGAAGCGATGAAAGAGATCTGGACAAAAACAACCGCGGAGTACACCGGCGAGATCGTCAAGGTGCCCTCAATGCAGACCTGGCCGAAGCCGGTGCAAAAGCCCTACCCGCCGATCCTGGTGGGTGGTGCGTTCCCGTGGGCGGCGCGGCGCGCTATCCGTTACGGTGATGGATGGTATCCGAACGCGAGCAGTGGGAAGCCAGAAGAGTATTTGCCGCGGTTTTGGAAGATGGCGGAGGAGGCGGGACGCGATCCGAAGGCGCTGTCGGTGACGATTGGTGGCGTACCGGAGGATCTGGATCAGTTGAAGCGGTTCCGCGATCTGGGTGTGGCTAGGGCGGTCGTCACATTGCCTGCGGAAGCGGCGGATCAAATCCTCCCCATTCTTGATCGCTGGGCTGGCCTCATCCGGCAGGTGAATAGCTGATCCCTGTATGGTCGGGCGCCCGCTTTCCTTGGGAGAAAGCGAGTGCCCCAGTTTACCGCGCTTCGCCTCGATAATTGTTTGAAGCGTGGGTGCATACAATTCTTAACGGCACAAGAGGTGAGCCATAAATATTGCATTTGCCGCAGCTGCGTTCTCGATCTTCTCGAAACTGCCAAACATGCACGCTGTGTCGGGTTCCGGCGTCTGCGCTAATGCATGCCCGATGATATTGTTTGAATAAGGGGCGGCATTGGCACAGAGGCGTCACGCCAATAAACTGCGAATAAGAGGATTGATTTGCATCCCTGCGATCATGTCGTGCGGCACTTTGCACCATCGAGGTGGACGCCAACTATCGCGTAGCTGCCGGGCGTCGCTGAATGGTGCAGGCGCAATCTCTGCCTCCCGGCAGTTGCAATGGTGATGCGTCTGGTGTTCTCGTGGTGGGAGTGACGCGTCTATCTTTGTCGCGCCGCGCGGAGGCCGGCAGGCTGAGCTCTACAAATTGCGAGACCAATTGCGATGCCCTTTACCTTCGGTCCCGAGGTCGCGCTCGACCGCCCGGCCTACATCGATCCCACCGCACGTATCTTCGGCCGCGTCAGCGCCGGCGAGGGCAGCAGCTTCTGGCCCTACTGTGTGATCCGCGCGGAGGGCGCCGCGGTGCGCATCGGCCGCGCCTGCAACATCCAGGACGGCGCGGTAATCCATGTCGGCGGCGGCCGCGGCACCATGATCGGCGACTATTGCTCCATCGCGCACCGAGCCGTGGTGCACGGCGCCGAGATCGGCGACGACTGCCTGGTCGGTATCGGTGCGGTGGTGATGGACGGCGCTAAAGTCGGCCGCCGCTGCGTGGTCGGTGCGATGGCGCTGGTGCCGCCAGGCATGGAGGTGCCCGAGGGCTCCGTCGTGACCGGTGTCCCAGGCAAGATCATCGCAACGCGCGACAATTTCGTCGCGACCCGGCGCAACGCGCTGATCTACCACCGCAATGCGCTGGCCTATGCCGAGGGCCGCCACGATGCCTGGCGCGGCGCTGATTTCGCAAGTTGGCGGTCGGATGTTTTTCAGCGACTGCAAAACGGCGAGGTGGTGGGCATTTGAACGCCGCGCCATCGCAAGGAACCAACGCCCCATGTCATTGCGAGGAGCGAAGCGACGAAGCAATGGCAGGCTCTACCAATGTCGGCCATCGCCGTTCCGGATAGCATGGCCCGAATTTCTGTCGCGCCGATCCCGCGCTGGCTCGGCTCGCACCCCTCTTCCTCCCAGCAGCTCTGCTGCGCCAGCTCACGCCGCACCTCAACCGCCTCGGCGCGGTGCCGGACTCCGAGGTAGTTTTCGCTTTCGGGCCTCGGCGTTGGTGCTGCGCGGCTTCGGCAAGGCCAATCGATGGATGATGGACGAGGCCAATGAGCAGGGTAACCCGCTACGAGGTGCCGTTTACGTGCTCGAGCTGCGTGGCGGAGAGGGCAGCGCGAAGAGGGCTGCTGTCAGCCATCTGCAGGAATAGGCCCTGGATGGTTCGCCCCGGCTGCGGCTGCCGTAGACTGGCGTCCCTGGCTTGGTAAAGGCATGCCAGAGGATTACGAGACGGCCTATCTCTGGTGCTCCGTAGCCAAGTGTCCGCGGCCGTGTCTGACTGCGGGCCGGGAGTGGATCGCGATGTTGTTGTCCCGGCGTTGCTTTGCCCTGGCCAGCCTACTTGCCGCCGCCCGTACGCCGGCGCGCGCCACTCTCGAGCAAGGAACGGCAGCCGCTCAGGGCGTGCCGGCGGGCCAGCTCCTCGTGGCAGCACCCGGCATGGGCGATCCCCGATTTGTTGGCACCGTCATCGTGATGATCGAGCACGGGGTCGATGGCGCGCTTGGCGTTACCATCAACCGCCCGATGGCCGACCGACCGATTGCCGAGGTGTTGCGGGCGATCGGCGAGGACCCCGGAAATGCCAAAGGCTCGCTCACGGTGTTCTTGGGCGGACCCGTCGAGCCGTCGATCGGATTTGTCGTCCACACCAGAGACTATCACCCCTCCGCAACGCTCGTGCTGGATGACCACTTGGCGGTTACCTCGCCGCGCCTGGCGTTGCGCGATATTGCCGCCGGACACGGCCCTCGCAAGTACTTGTTCATGCTTGGTTATGTCGGCTGGGGGCCGAACCAGCTTGAAGCCGAGCTGTCACTGGGCGCCTGGGTGACGGTGCCGGAATCGCCGGAGCTGGTGTT
>JASHQG010000395.1 GCA_030037665.1 Acetobacteraceae bacterium | reverse complement strand
GCGCTCCCGCCCGGGACGGCGCGACGAATATTCACCGGCGCCGCGCTGCCGCCCGGCGCGGATACGGTCTTCATGCAAGAGGACGTCCGGATCGAAGCGGACGGCCGCATTCGCTTTCCGCCGGGACTGCGTCGAGGTGCCAATACGCGGCCGCGCGGCGAAGATCTCGCGCGCGGAACGTGCGCGCTGCCGCGCGGACGACGGCTGCGGCCGCAGGATCTGGCGCTCGCCGCGGCGCTCGGCGTGCGCGGCTTGCCTGTCTACAGACCCATACGGGTTGCGTTGTTCTCGACCGGTGACGAGCTGGTGGAGCCGGGAGCGCCGACCGGCCCGGCACAGCGTTATGATTCCAACCGGGTTTTGCTGTCCGCCCTGGTCGGACGCGCCGGCGCACAGATACGCGACCTTGGCATACTGCCCGACCGGCAGGCCACCATCGCTGAGGCGCTCGCCAAGGCAGCTGAGGACAGCGACATGATCCTCACATCCGGCGGCGTTTCCGCGGGTGACGAGGATCACGTGAAAGCCGCCGTCGAATCGGTCGGCCACCTGACATTCTGGCGTCTGGCTATCAAACCGGGACGTCCCGTTGCCATGGGCACCGTGCACGGCGTGCCGTTCGTCGGGCTTCCCGGCAATCCGGTCGCGGCCTTCATTACATTTGCGCATGTCGCGCGCGCCTTGATCGCGGCACTCAGCGGCGCGCCGGTTGAGGCGCCGCCGACGCTGCGGGTCCGCGCCGATTTCAACTATCGGAAGAAGGCGGGGCGGCGTGAATATGTGCGGGTGCGCCTGTCATCCGGTCCTGACGGCGAACCGCGCGCGTCGAAACACAATGTCGACGGGGCAGGCATTCTCACCTCGCTGACGGAAACCTGTGGCATTGTGGAACTGGGCGAGGAGGTCACCGACGTGACGCCGGGCAACAGCGTCAGCTACCTGCCATACGAAGGGTTGCTCTGAGACGTCAGAGGTCTGGATGAAGCGCGACGAGACGATCCGCTTCGGCGAGATCGTCGGGCGTGTTGACATTGAAGAACGGGTCGACCGGCGTTGCCGGCCATTCTGCCGCCGCGCAGCCGCCACGTTCAGTAAACATATCGATCTTGCGAATGCCCTCATCAGCGACGGCGCGCCGCAACTCGTCGCGTATCGCGACAGGCCATAGCGCGATGACCGGATGCGTGCGTCCCTGCGACGCGGCGCAGGCGAACCTTGTGCCGTGGCGTTCCCGCGCAGCATGCAGCATTCTTACCAAGTCACGCGGCAGGAAAGGTGCGTCGCCCGGCACGCTCAGCACCCATTCAACCGTTGGGTCGGCAGCCGCCCAGTCGAGCGCGGCGAGCACCCCAGCCAGCGGTCCCGGATGGTCGGGCAGGCTGTCGGCGACGACCGGCAGGCGGAATGCGTCGAAGCGGACAGGATCATCGTTTGCGTTGATGATAATGCGTGCCACCTGCGGCGTGAGGTGATCGACGATGCGCGCCAGCACAGTGCGTGTGCCGATCGCGCGCAACGGTTTGTCGCCGCCGCCCATGCGCCGCGCCAGCCCGCCTGCCAGGATCGCACCAACCGTCGGTGGAAGCGCCGGATCAGACGTCATCGCCCGCTGCCTTGCGCCGGTGACGCAGGCTTTCGTCGGGCACGTAATCGAGGCTCTGGTCGAACACAATGCGGTCGACGCCCGACAGCGCGACGAACCGCTTGCCGCGCGTCCGCCCGATCAACGTCAGGCCGGCGTTCCGTGCCAGCTCAACGCCCCAGGCGGTGAAGCCCGAGCGCGACACCAGAATCGGGATGCCCATGCGCACGGTCTTGATGATCATCTCCGAGGTGAGCCGGCCCGTGGTATAGAAGATCTTGTCACCGCCCGTGATACTGTGGCGGTGCATATAGCCTGCGATCTTGTCGACCGCGTTGTGCCGGCCCACGTCCTCCATGTAGATGAGCGGCTCATCCTGCCGGCACAGTACGGCGCCGTGGATGGCGCCGGCTTCGAGGTAAAGGGAGGGGATCGTATTGATGGTCTGGCTCAACCGGTAGAGCCAGGATGTGCGCAGTTCGCTCGCCGGCAGCTGCATCCCCTCGATCACCTCCATCAGGTCGCCGAACGCCGTGCCTTGTGCGCAGCCCGACGTCTGTGTCTTCTTGCGGAGCTTATCTTCGTAATCGGTCTTGCGAGCGGTGCGCACCACGACCACCGAAAGCTCTTCGTCGTAGTCGATGCCCGTGATCGTATCGTCCGGCCGCAGCATGCCCTGATTGAGGAAATAGCCGACCGCCAGGTCTTCCGGGTAATCGCCGATTGTCATTGCGGTGACGATCTCCTGCCCGTTGAGGAACAGGGTGAGGGATCGTTCCACGGTAACGCGCGTCTCGACGGCAGCGCCGGTGTGGTCGATGCCGGCAAGGCTCACGGTGAGGCGCGGGTCATCCGGGTTGGGCCGAACGCGTAGATGTGCCAGCGGACTGAGGGTCTCATGGTCTGCCATGCCGACCAGTATAGCATTGCTGGCCTCAGGCACGAACCTGCCAGGCGCCGATGCAGGTGAGCGCAGTACGAACGGATTCGAACGTCCGTCGCCGTG
>JASHQG010000394.1 GCA_030037665.1 Acetobacteraceae bacterium | reverse complement strand
GCGAGCGGCGCTGCGCCACCGGCTGCTGCTGCGGGCCTAAAGCCACTCGCGTCGGGTCTTCCGCAAGCGTCTGTCCAGCCGACGCAGGCCGAAAAGAACAACGCAACCGGCGCGCGTGGGGCGCTCCTGCAGACGCCTGCTGCATCGGCGTCCCCGCCGCCGACATCCGCGTCACAGGTGCCCACCGAGCAAGTCACGCCGCCGCTCGCGACATCGCCCGCCGCATCGCAGGTCTTGGAGCCGCCGCGTCAGCCGCCCGCTGCGGGGCCCGAATCGCCACCGCAGACGATGCCGCAGCAGGTGGCGATTGACCTTGGCGCCGCGCGCCGCCTGGTCGGACAGGCACTGGCGCGCTCGTCCTGTGCGCTCGCGAGCGGGGTCGTGCAGGACGACGGCGTGATGACCGTGTCGGGCTACGCGAGTGCCGCTGCCGCGTCGGCGTTGCGCCAGGAACTCGCCGCGATTCCGGGAGGACCGGCCAGGTGGCAAATGCGCACAGTCGACCCGGCATTCTGCGCGGCACTCACCCTCCTACGCCCGATCGCCACGCAAGGAGGCGCCCCCGTGTCGGGCCTCACCGTTACCCTGGCCAATGGGGTGACATCCTTCCACGACGGCGACCCTATCATGCCCCGCATCACCATGGGTGATTTCGCGGGCGAGGTGCGCGTGGACTATCTCGCTCATGACGGCTCGGTCTCGCACCTCTATCCGTCTGCCGCTGTTCCGGCACGCAATGTCCTCGCGCGCCCGTCCAGACGGCTGCAACCGGGCGAGCCGTTATCGATTGGCGAGCCTGGGCCCGGGCGCCCGGTCTGGGCCGCCGGCGCGCCCTACGGGACGGACATGATCATGGTCGTGGCGTCTAGTTCGCGCCTGCTTGCGCGCACGCCGGCACGAAACGACGAGGATCACGCCGGCCCCTATCTGCGCGACCTCGCAGGCGCGATCGCACGGGTTCAGCGCGCGGGCGGGCGGGTTGCCGGAACGCTGCTGCTGCTCGATACCCTGCCAAAATGACGCAGTGCCCGGTGGCGGGGGAGCCTGGGCCGGGCATAGTGCCGGCCTGTTTACGCCGAGGAGGCGCGGACGAGGTGCCTCCGCGTTATGCCAGCCGACCCGATGATTGACGCGCCGCCAAACCCGATACGCGACTGACGCTGCGAAGGTTCGATCATTCGCTCAGGCGAGCGGGCAGAAACCGCTGCCGGCGCATGCAACTTGGCGGCAGAACTCTTTTGCCGGCTGATCTCGATCCGGCTGACCATGTGAGCGGCGCTTTGTCGGGACATCGCGGCGCCACAGCGTCAGCCTTTGCGTCGCCCGACGTTCGTGGCGTCGCGGGCTTATTGCCGCGCCTCACGGAGCTGCCGGATGTGTTCTGCCAGTGCCGCCTTCAGCCATCCGTCAGACATGCCGGAGAGGAACGCCACCTGCAATTGCCGGCAGCGCTCCGCCGTCATGGCCACGTTGGCCGGCAGGAAGAAGTGCGGGTCATAGGTGAACATCAAGTACGCCTGCATCTCGTTGTACATGAGTTCCTCCTCCGCCGTGTCGTAGTCCAATGACCCGAGGAAGCGACGGACCGCGGCACGTTCCTCCTCGGTCAGCGCCGTCAGCCAGAACCAGCGGACGTAGGCGGCGTAGGCCGGGTTGGTAAAGAATTCTCCGTGCGATAATTCGTGGTGCAACATGGTGGCGCGCATCGTCTCGCTGATCGTGGCACTCACGCGCGGCACGCTGATCAGGGCACCTGGTGCCTTTGGGGCGAACCATCCCAGTTGTTCGACGAGCGCCCGGAGCCGGTCCTCCTGCGCGCCAAGTGCGATATGCTGGCGGTCCGCGGTCGCGAAAAAAAAGGCCAGCGACGCCGCCGAATAGTCGTGACCATAATAGTAAGTCTCAACCGTGTCGCCCTGCGCGCGGATCGCCGCTGCGAGTTCGGCATCCGTCAGCACGCGGTCACGGGGAAGATTGGCCTTCTCAATCAGCGATGCGATCCGGTTGAGCATTTCTCCCTGCATGCGCAGCGAGGGGAAGTCGAGCACGATGATGTCGGGTTTTCGCGCAAAGCGGAACACGGTGAGTTGCGCAGCGTCATGCGCAAGGATCGTCGCCTCATCGGCCGCTTCGAGGTGAAACCGCGATGGCGACGGCGCGGAAGGTGTGAGCCGAGACGCGGGGACAGGGCGTACCGAGGGGCCGTTGCGTGGCCATAGCAGCCAGCCGCCGATCCCGCTTCCCACGACAGCCGCTGCTGCCCCGGCTGTCAGCACGTGAAGGAGGAGGCGGCGGCGTGTCGGCGTGGCCTGGTTTAGCCGTATAGTGCGGTCATCGTCGCCATCGCGCGGCCGCGCGCGATCGTGGCGTTCCAAGTCCCGCTCATGCACCAAGATTGACGACGCTCACGCGACGGTTCCGCTCGTTCGGTGTGTTGAGCGGCGTCGGGACCAGCAATCCTTCCTCGCCCTTCCCGACTGGGTCCAACCGGTCCGATTTCACGCCGAACCTGTCTTCGAGATAGCGCGCCACGGCGTCGGCCCGCTGCTGCGAGAGCGCCTTATTGTACGCCTGCGTGCCCACCGTGTCCGTGTGGCCCTCGACCCGGAAATGGTACTGCGAGAGGGTGTCGCTGACCAACGCCTTGCCGAGTTCGTCGAGCGTCCGCTGCGCCCGTGGCGTCAGGTTCGCCGAACCCGTTGCGAATTCGACCGACAGGCTGACCGACGGCCGCCAAGCCTCCGCCGTGCCGGACTGTGCGGCGGACGCCGCCGCCGTATGCGTCGCGTGTCGGTCAGTCGCGCTTGGGTTCACCATGCGGATCCCACGCGTGCCGCCCTGCAACAGATTGCCCGTTGGCTTCAACGACTGAATAATCTGTGCAGAAGACGGATTACCCTGCGCCATCACCGGCGATTCCAGAAGCGCCATGGAGGCAAGGATGGGAACGGCAATCAGCGAAACAGAAACAAAGGCAGCGCGCGACATGGCGTTCTCCTCTCGGTTCTGGTGCCGGTGATTGCGAACAACCGAACGGTCGCGGTGACGACCGTCGGCTGTCGCACAACAGGCTATGTGTGCTCCACCACGATATAGCAGCGTAATGAGGTCGGGTGCCAATCGTTTCTACATGGCAAACCTTAGTACCGGGCACACGGCCATGGCAGTGCGCGTGTCGGTGCGATAGGATTCGTGCGAGCAACCGCACCTGTCGCAATGTCCTGCGGCAGCGGGGAGATCCTGTCTCGTGACGCATCCGTTGATCCACCGGCGCGACCTGGCGAGACGTGATCGGTACTATCTCGCCGTCTGGGACGCGTCGCGATGACCTCTCGCGCGAACCAGAAAACCGAGATCGGGCTGTTCGGCAAACTACCGGCGCGCGGCGATTTCGTGCGGATTGGCCTGCCCGTTCATTTTATTGAACCTTGGGATGCGTGGCTGCAGAAGGTGATCACGGCGAGCCAGGCAAGCATGGGGGCGGACTGGCTGCCCGCCTACCTCGAGTCGCCCGTGTGGCGCTTCGTCTTGCCGGCAGGGATGTGCGGGTCTGGGACGGCGGTCGGTGTCATCATGCCGAGCGTGGACCGGGTGGGGCGGTACTTTCCGCTGACTTTGGCTGCGGTGATCGCTCGCGGTGGATCAGTCCCACCAGAGGGCGACGCCGTTGCATGGCTCGATGCATGCGAGGCGGCGGGGCGGGCGGCGCTTGAGGCGGATGTGGCACCGGAACAGGTTCTTCAGCGTCTGCCGGCGCTTCCTGGCTCCGGCGCAACGGCGGCGCCGTCGGTCGCCACGTGGTGGACCGACGGCGGACCGCGGGTGCCGCCGGCGCGGCTTTCGCTTGCGGTCATGCCGGACCCGATGCAGTTCGCTGCCATGCTGGGTGAAGGCGCGGTTGCTCAGGAGGGATAACAACTGTTGACCGGAATCTCGTCTTGCATTTGTAACAATGATTTGTCATGCAGCCGTTCGCGTCTCCTGTATGAGCGTCGCCCAGCCTTGGCGGTGCGATTTCCACCCGCGCGCTGGCGACGATCAGCCGCGACGTGGCCGGTCGTTCGTTCGCAGATACTGCCAACCTGTCGGTCCCGGAGTGCGGGCTTTGGAAGCTGATCGGCCGGTGACGGTCCGTGGGGTGAAAGGCTCTGCCGCTCGACCCGCGTTGAACGTGAAACCGGCCGCAACAAAGCAGAACCTCAAACCTGAGCCGTTGGCTCATGTTTGGGAGAACGGCGCATGAGCGTGGTGCTCCACTCCTGGGCTGCAACCGACGCAGGCCCGCGGCGGTCGCACAACGAGGACGCGTTTGTTGATCGTCCCGATCTCGGCGTCTGGGCGGTGGCCGATGGTGCCGGTGGCCACGACGCGGGTGAGGTCGCGTCCGGCATGATCGCCGCGGCACTCGGCGCAATTCCGCCTGGGCTGGATGCCGCCGAAGCGCTGAATGAGATCCGCACCCGAGTCGATGCCGTACATCGGGCGTTGCTCAGTGAAGCCGCCGCGCGCGGCCCCGCGGTCATGATCGCGTCGACCGTGGTGATCGTGTGCGTGCGCGGCATGCATTATGCGTGTCTGTGGGCTGGCGATTCGCGCGCCTATCTGCTCAGCGGCGGGACGCTGGCGCAGATCACCCATGACCACTCTCTCGTGCAAGAACTCGTGGATGCGGGCGAAATCAGCCCCCATGCTGCAGAGCACCATCCGCATGCCAACATCGTCACGCGCGCCGTGGGAGCGGGCGGTGCTGACGAATTCATGCTCGACAAGCTCACCGACCAGCTGCAGCCCGGCGAACGTATCCTTCTGTGCACGGACGGGTTGACCAAAACCGTACCCGAGGCAGTGATCGCCGCTGTGCTCGCCGAGCGGATAGACGATCCCGCCCGACACCTCGTCGCGGCAGCGCTCGAGCGGCAGGCGAGTGACAACGTAACCGCGGTGGTGATCGAGGCCCGTGATACGCCAGGCGATATTGCGGCCACGGCGTAGCGACGCGCGATGCATCCCGCGCCAGGCGCGGAGAGTGGCAAAACCGCTCGATGATGGCGGGATCCTAACCTCTGTCCGACCAGTCCCGAGCCAATGCCAGACGCGTCATCCGCGTCAGTGTTGCTGACGGAATTTGTGCCGGCCGGGCGGTTGCAGGCGTAAGACCGGCCCGTCAGAACCCGATCTGCATCACGCCGTGAGCGGTTGCAGCGGCGGAGAAAAGCGGTCGAGAGATCAGTTTTTTGTTGCAACGGTCCAGGCCTCGACGGCAGGTTGTCGAGGCCATGGGGCTGATCCCGTCACCAACGATCCTGAGCACGGACGAAATGGGACGCGTCGCGCCCCCGATCTTCACGTCCGTCGGAAAGGGAGGACTCAACGCGCCGGGCGATGTGTTTATCGTCCAGTCGTTGCTGAACGACAGGTTGCCGAAACCACATGCGCCGGTTCCGGTGACCGGTGTCGCCGACGTCGGGACCATGCTGGCCATCGAAAATTACCAAGCTGCGGTGATGGGTATGAACCCGCCATCGGGTCGGGTCGATCCGGGCAGCACGACCTATTATTCGCTGGCCGCACATCCGCTGGTGGACGAAAAGGCGTTCGCCCGGGTCGGACATTACGGCGAATTGCCGCCCCCGGTGGTCTCGGCCGCCGAGGCCTCACAGGGCCACTGGCAGGTTCCCGCTCCGGTCACGCTCGCGCAGTGGGCCCTCGAAAGCGCCTGGGGCGCTGCAATGCCGCCCGACAGCAATAATCCATTCGGCATTAAGGCGGTTTCCAACCAGCCGGCGGTTCCGAGCGTGACGCACGAAGTGGTCAACGGCCAGACAATTACGGTCACCGTCAATTTTCGGGTGTTTGCCTCGATCGGCGATGCGTTCGATGAACACGGCCGCCTGATTGCGACCAACCCGGTATACAGGCCTGCAATGCAGCAAAAGCAGAGACCTGATGCGTTCGCCGACGCACTGACCGGCGTTTATGCCACCGACCCGCAGTACGGATCGAAGCTCAAATGGCTGATGCAGCACTTCAATCTGGACACGTATGGAGCGATGGCACCAGCGGACACGCATGCGAAGCCGGTCTCTGAAAAGGTAACCGAGCGGCGCTAGCCTTTCTGAACCTGCCATGCCGATGCGCTCCGGTCTGCGCGTCGGGCGCCTGATGACGATAGGTAGCGGATGACCGAGGATCCATTCGCCGAGCCGGGTGACGCGGAGCACACGATCATTCGGCCACGGCCGGGCGGCCGTGGATCGTCACCGGCCGCTGCGCGACCCTCGCCGGCCGTCCCGCCACAGCGGCCGGCCCAACCGGGCCCGCCGCCGGCCGCCCCTCCTGCGGTCGCGCCGCGTGCCGTGACCAGGGCGCCGGCAGCGACAACATCCGAGGCGGCACCACCGCCAAACATTCCGTTCGATACGCCGTCGGGCAGTCCCCTGCCCGCCATGGCCATGCCGCTGCTGCAACTTGTGGCCCGGCTCCGGAACACGGCACAACGGCCCGACGCCACCGACCTCTACGAGCGCACGGCACGAGCGCTGCGTGACTTCGAGCAACGCGCGACGGAGCTCGGCGTGCCGGGCGAACAGATCCGGGCCGCGCATTATGCGCTTTGTGTCAGCATCGATGAGGCGGTCCTGAACACGCCATGGGGTGCGGCCAGCGAGTGGGTGCATCGCCCGCTGACCAGCGCCTTTCACCGCGATCAGAGCCAGGGCGGCAGGTTCCTCGAGCTGCTGGCACGGCTGAAGCAGACGCCGGCGCGCTTCATGCCTGTCATCGAGATCATGTATCTGTGCCTGTCGCTGGGTGTGATGGGTCGCTACCGGACTGCCGCACGGGGCACAGATGAACTGCTCAAGACGCGAGCGGAAACCTGCGCACTCATTACCAGCCAAAGTGACCTTGGCCCGGAGCTGTCGCCGCGCTGGAAAGGCGTCTCGGCTCCCTATCGCGCCGCACGTGGCGGAGTACCGGTCTGGGTGGTGTACGCAGCCGCGCTTGCAGTGTGCGGGGGATTGTTCGTCGCGGTCTCGACCGCGCTCAACACGTCGTCCGACACGCTTTATGCGCGCATGCTCTCCGCTCCGCCGACAAGCATGCCCGTGATCACGCGCGCCGCCGCGGTTCACCCGCCACCACCGCCGCCCGCGCCGGCGGTACCCACGGTTCTCGACCGCCTGCAGGCCAGCCTCAAACCGGACATCGAGGCTGGCAGGGTCAGCGTCAGCGGGACCGCGACGATGCCGATCGTGCGGGTCGGCAACCGTCACGGTTTTGTCGCCGGCAGCGCCATGCTGCCGCGCAGCCTGGCCGCGGTGCTTGAACGGATCGGTGCCGCGCTGAAAGGCGAACCGGGACAGGTTGAGGTGACCGCCTATACCGACAACCAGCCGATCCGAACGGTCCGGTTCCCGTCTAATTTCGCTTTGTCGAGCGCGCGCGCAAAGGCCGCGGCCGCCGCCGTTGCCCGCGCGGTCGGCAATGCGGCGCGGGTTCATTTCCAAGGACGGGCTGACGCCGACCCGATCGCCTCCAACGCGACGCCGGAAGGACGTGAGCAGAATCGCCGGATCGAAATTTCGCTGCGTCCCGACGCTTAGGCTCAGATGGCGCGAATGACAGCCCTGTTCCTTTCGCGCTGGTCGGTCAGCCTGCTCGGAACGCTCCTTCTGATCGCGCTTGTCTGGGTGTTCGGCCCGCTGCTGCCGCAGTTTCAGGACTGGCCGCTCCGCCTCGCGCTCGTCGTCGTCATGCTGTTGATCTGGGCGGTCGCGAGCCTGCTCCTCGAGCTGAGGCGGCGCAGCCGTGACACGGCGCTCGCCGATGGCGTCACCGCGGGCGCGACAGAGGAAGCAGCGGCGCTGCGCGAGAAACTGTCGGGCGCGCTGCGACTGCTCAGAAAGAACCGCGCGTCACGCGGGTACCTCTATGAACAGCCATGGTACGCGATCATCGGCCCGCCCGGCGCCGGCAAGACAACGGCACTGCTGAATGCCGGGTTGCATTTTCCGCTGGCCGAGGCAATGGGCAAAGGCGCCTTGTCCGGCGTCGGCGGAACGCGGCTCTGCGAGTGGTGGTTCACCGAAGAGGCGGTGCTGATCGATACAGCCGGGCGCTACACCACCCAGGATTCGAATGAGGCGGTCGATCGCGCCGGCTGGACGACATTTCTCGACCTGTTGCATCGCACACGCACGCGCCAGCCACTGAACGGAATTATCGTGGCCGTTGCCTTGAGCGATGTTGCCCGGGCTCCCGCCGCCGAGCGTCAGGCCCATGCCAGAGCGGTCCGTCAGCGGATCCGGGAAGTTGAGACGCGGCTTGGCGTGCGCATACCGATTTACGCCCTGTTCACCAAGGCTGACCTCATTGCCGGTTTCGCCGAGTTCTTCGATGATCTGAACGAGGCAGAGCGCGGACAGGTCTGGGGAATCACCTTCGCGCTGACGGCCGACCCGCTCGCCGGCTTCGCCCGGGAATTCCGCGGGCTGGTGAAGCGGTTGAACCTGCGCTTGTTCCAGCGCCTGCAGTCCGAACCAAGTCTCGACCGCCGCTCGCTCATCCTCGCGTTTCCAAGCCAGATAGCGAGTCTCGAGCGGCCACTGACCGAGTTTCTGCAGACCGCCTTTGCCGCGACCGGAGAGGAGAAGGCGCTCCGGCTTCGCGGTGCCTATCTGACCAGCGGGACACAGGAAGGCACGCCGATCGACCGTCTGCTTGGCGTCATGACGCGGTCATTCGGCCTCAACCAGCGCGCAGCGCCAGGCGTGCGTCCCGAGCAGGGGCGGAGCTATTTCCTCACCACGCTGCTGCGCGAGGTGATTTTCGGTGAGGCGCTGCTGGTCTCGCGCAACCCTGCGGCCATGCGCCGGCATGCGCGAGTACGAGCGATCGGATTCGCGGGTGCCGCGATCCTGGTCGTTGCAGCAGGAACACTGTTGTGGCGCATTCAGAGCAGCGAACAGCGCCAGATCGACACGGCGGACGCCGCCCTGAAACGCTACGAACTGGCGGCCACCCGTCTGCCGCTAAACCCGGTCAACGATGCCGACCTCCTCGTCTTGCTGCCCTGGCTCGACCAGGCCGCAGCGATGCGGAGCGCGGCCGACGCAACCGCGGCGGCGACGCCGCCCTGGTGGAAGCTCGGGTTGTCACAGGCAGCGAAACTCGCCGCCGCCACGCACGAAGTCTATCGCCACGCCCTCGAACGAGCCTTGTTGCCGCGGCTGATGTGGCGATTGGAAGCACAACTGCGCGGCAACATGAATAATCCCGCGTTTTTGTACGAAGCGACCAGGGTCTACCTGATGTTGGGCAATGCCGGCCCGCTCGATCGCGACCTCATCCATGAATGGATGGAGCTCGATTGGGACAGGTTGTACCCGGGTGACGACACGGCGCCCGTGCGCACGGGGCTGCTGCGCCATCTGGACGCACTCCTCGAGGAGCCATTACCGGCCGCGTCGCTGGACGGCGACCTTGTTGTTCGGGCGCGCAACGCTTTTGGCGCCGTATCGCTTGCGGAGCGTGCCTACTCGCGCCTCCGCCTCTCCGCGGAGGCGCGGAACATTCCACCCTGGCGGCCGAGTGATGCGCTTGGCGCCGCAGGCGTCGGTTTGTTCGTGCGAGCATCGGGCAAATCACTCGATGATGGCGTGCCCGGGTTCTTCACCGCGGACGGGTTTCACCGCGCGCTGCTCCCCATGCTTGATGCGGCAGCGAACAGCGTGGTGTCGGAGAGCTGGGTACTCGGGCGGCCGATTGCACTCGATCCCGGCGGACCGCAGATCGGCGCGCTGGAACAAAAGATCGTCGCTTTGTACGAGAACGACTACGCGCGTACATGGGACGCGCTGCTGGCGGATCTGAGCTTCGTGCAGATGCGCAGCCTGTCCCGCGCAGCACAGGACGTCTATATCATTGCGTCGCCAGAATCTCCGATCCGGTCGCTGCTGCTTGCTGTCCGCGGCCAGCTCCGTCTCGCCGCCCCGCCGTCTGCGACCAGCGCGGGGGTGACGTTCGTCGGCGTGCAACCCTCGCCCAGCCCGACACCCCACGTCGAGAGCGCTGCGGCGCAGCTGCAGGATGAACTTGGCCCGGCCTCGGCGGAAAGTTCCGCGACGGCCGCGCCCGGGCACAAAATCGACGAGCGCTACCAGGCTCTCTTAAGCTTCATCGGAGACGGTCCTGACTCGCCGCTGGACCGGATTCTGAAATCGCTGATCGACATCCAGCAACTGCTCGCGAAACTGGCGGCCGCACCGCTCGGCAGCTCGCTTCCCCAGCTCGCGGCCGGGAGCAATCCGGCGGTCGCGCTCCAGACAGCAGCGGACCGCCTGCCGCAACCGGCCGCGCGCTGGTTCAGCTCCATCGCCGCAAGCAGCGCCGCGCTTCTCGGGGGCAATGCACGCCAACAGGCCGCCGCCGTCTTCAACGCGCCAGGAGGACCCGCGGCGGCCTGCGCCGCGATCATCGCCGGTCATTACCCGTTTGTCCGGGGCTCACAGAACGACGTATCGCTCAGCGATTTTGCCGCGCTGTTCGCGCCAGGCGGACAAGTCGACGGGTTCGTCAATACGTTGTTGCGCCCTTACATTGATATGACGGGACCGGCCTGGCGCCCACAGCCGGCTGACGGCGTTGCTGCCCCGGTCTCCGCGGCCGATCTCGCGCAGTTCCAGCGCGCTGCGGAGATCCGTGATGCGTTTTTCCCGGCTGGCGGCACGAGCCCCTCAATCCGGTTCGACATCGCACCACTCAGCGTCGATCGGACGACTGTGCAGGCAACGCTTGATTTGGATGGAACCGAAATCATCGCATCGCACGGCCCATCGCGCTCGACTGAGATCACCTGGCCCGGCCAGGCTGGGACATCGACCGCGCGCCTGGTGTTCGATCCACCACTTTCTGGCCGGCCGGATGGTTTGAGCGATACCGGCCCCTGGTCGCTGCTTCGGCTGTTCGCGCGCGGAACGCTGCGTCCTGGCGGGGCAGCGGGTCGCTATACGCTGGCGTTCCAGGCGGGTAAGCGCTCGGCGGTGTTCGACGTCCGCCTTGGTGCAGGACCCAATCCGTTCAGTCTGGATCCGCTCCAGGGTTTCCGGTGTCCGACGTTGAGCGGAACTTAGATGCCGCCGCTCAAACCGAGAGAATGCCACGCCCTGTGTTAGTGGGCTGACATCCGTGAGGGGCCGTATGATGGGAACACCATCGTGTCTCGAACCGCGGCGCAATGCAAAGGAAGGTCGGATGTCCGACAAGGCCTCCCACGATGGAGACGGCGCCCAAACGCGCCTGGTCGAAGGCCGCAACTGTGGCACCTGCACTGTGTGCTGTGTGGCGCTGACGATCGACGACCCTGAACTGAAGAAAGTCCAGGGTTATCGTTGTCAGCATCTGAAACCAGGGCAGGGCTGCTCGATCTACCCGACCCGCCCGCACAGCTGCCGAACGTTCTATTGCGGCTGGCGGCTGCTGAAGTGGGTGCGAGAATCACTGCGCCCCGACCGGTCAGGTGTGCTGGTGAAACTTGATGGCGAGATCGACCCCGATGGGACCGAGCGACTCGGCGTGTCCATCACCCTGCTCAACCGCGCCGCATTGAAAGCAGACGGACTGGCGGAGACTGTTGCCGCGGCGATCGCGGCCCGGGTGCCAGTGTTCCTGAGCATTCCGGGACCGCCCGGCTACACCGCGGCACAGGCGAAACTGAATGCGCACCTGGAACCGGCAGTGGCGCGGAAGGACAAAGCGGAGGTACTGAGGCTCCTGGCACAGGCGCAGCGGCAGGGGCGGCGTGGTGAACGGAGCCGTATCGTGCTCCAGGGCCAGGCAAGCTCAGGACCGGACCGCCCCCGCGGAGCTGCGATTGGGCCGCGGCGCCCGGTATGTTAGATCGCCTGCCGCCAACGTACGATCTTCGCCCGGCCACGAAGGCGGCTGCGGCCGGACCAGCGGGAGCTCTGCAATGCGCGTTCTGGTCATCGGTTCTGGTGGACGCGAACACGCGCTTTGCTGGTCGATCGCCGCAAGTCCGCTCTTGACCAAACTCTGGTGTGCGCCAGGCAATCCCGGCACGGCACGACATGCGGAGAACGTGCCGCTCGGTGCGCTCGACATTGCCGCGCTGGTCGCGTTCGCGTCGGACAATAGCGTTGATCTCGTCGTGCCCGGACCGGAAGCGCCTCTGGTCGCCGGCATCACCGATGCGATGGAAGCGGCCGGCATCACGTGTTGTGGTCCGTCCCGCGCCGCTGCACAGCTTGAAGGGAGCAAGACCTTCACCAAGGAAATCTGTGACGCAGCGAGCATCCCGACGGCGCTCTGGGAACGCTTCGATGATGCCGACGCGGCGCGCGCATTCATCCGCCGCCGTGGCGCGCCGATCGTGGTCAAGGCCGACGGGCTCGCCGCGGGCAAAGGCGTTGTTGTTGCCGCAACTGAGCAAGAAGCACTGGCAGCCATCAACGCTATGATGGATGTCCGCCTCTTCGGCGACGCGGGTGCATCCGTCGTGATCGAAGAATGCCTGGTTGGCAATGAAGTCTCGCTGTTCGCCCTCTGTGACGGCGAGGCGGCTCGATTGCTCGGATCGGCACAGGATCACAAGCGCGTCGGCGACGGCGACAGCGGAGGGAACACCGGCGGTATGGGATCCTATACACCGGCACCGATGTTCGCGCCGGCCCATGAACAGGCGGCCATGGAACGCATCATCCAGCCGGCGCTCTCGGAGATGGCGCGGCGCGGCACGCCGTTCCGCGGCGTTCTCTACGCGGGCCTGATGCTGACCGACGAGGGCGCCAAGCTGATCGAATTCAACGTCCGCTTCGGCGATCCGGAATGCCAGGTGCTGCTGCTGCGGCTGATGTCCGATCTGCTGCCTGCGCTGCAAGCCGCCTGCGACGGCGAGCTGAAGAACTTCGACCTGCGGCTCTACGATACGGCCGCGCTCGGTGTGGTGATGGCGGCACGCGGCTACCCTGACGCACCGCAACGCGGCAGCATCATTCGCGGCATCGAGCGGGCTTCGGCGCTGCCTGGCGTACAGGTGTTTCACGCGGGAACCGCGGCCGACGCCGACGGTACGCTGCGTGCCGCGGGAGGTCGGGTCCTGACGGTGTGCGGCACCGGCCGCACGCTCGGCGCCGCACATGATGTGGCGTACGCGGCCGTCAACGCGATTGACTGGCCGGAGGGGTTCTGCCGCCGCGATATCGGCTGGCGTGCGCTTGGCCCGCACGCCGACCATAGTACGGGCTGATGCCACCAGGACACCGAACGTGGCCCAGCGAATGAGCCAATGCCTTCAGCGTATGTCGCCGTAGCGACCGCTCGGCGATCGCGCAGCCGTCGGACGGGGCTTGCGTGGCATCGAATGCGAGGTGTCGGGCGGCATGGATTGCTATCGCCGCTCGGCGAAGAAATCCCGCAACAGCGACGCAGCCTCGGCTTCGCACACGCCGCCGATCACCGCCGGGCGATGAAAGCACGACGTGGCATCGAACACGCGCGCGCCATGCTCCACGCCGCCGCCTTTTGGATCGTATGCGCCGAACACCAGGCGGCGGATGCGGAAGAAGCTGATCGCCTGGGCGCACATCGGGCATGGCTCCAGCGTCACGAACAGATCGCATCCCACCAGACGCGGTTCACCGCGCCGGGCGGCAGCGGCTCGCAGGGCCAGCATCTCGGCATGAGCGGCTGCGTCGTGTCGCGCTTCAACCTCGTTGCCGGCGCGCGCCAGCACCGAGCCGTCCGGCGCGACGATAACTGCGCCGACCGGTACTTCGCCGCGCGCCGCGGCAGTGCGGGCTTCCGCAAGCGCGAGATCCATCGGCGCAGCCGACCGCGCCACCTTTTTACAGATCCAGCACAGCGCGGACCTTGCGTGCGAGGTCCGCAGCATTGAACGGCTTGCGCAGCAGCTCGATCCCCGTGTCCGCCCGCGTACTGCGGGTGGCGACATCGCGCGCATAGCCCGTGGTGAGCAATACTTTCAGGTCCGGCCGGCGCCGGCGCACCTCGTCCGCCAGCTCGCGTCCGTCGAGGCCGCCAGGCAGACCGATATCCGTCAGCAGCAGCCGCAGCTGAGGTTCATGCTCGATGATATCGAGCGCGGCCTCGCTGTCGCTCGC
>JASHQG010000393.1 GCA_030037665.1 Acetobacteraceae bacterium | reverse complement strand
TCTCGCTCTGCTGCAGTGCCTCCCTCTGACGCTCAAGTTCCGCCTCGCTGGCAGTCCGCGCGGCTGACTGTTCGGCCAAATCGAGCTCCGTCTGACGCAGGTCGGTCAGATCGCGACAGAAGATGAAGTATGCCTCGACCTCGCCAGCGGTGTTGCACAACGGAGCGAAAGTGCGGGTCAGGTATCGCCGGCCCCAGGGAAGTTCCATCCAACCTTGCCACTGCACTGTTTCGCCCGCGAGGGCGCGCTCCGCCCACGGACGCACGTCCGCAAAGACTCCCTCGCCATGCACCTCGGCGTTCGTACGGCCGAGAACCTCGCTTTCCGCCTTACCGTAGAACTTGCACCATTCCGTGTTGACGTAAAGGAAGCGGTGCTCGCGGTTGGCCAGCAGCACGCGGTTCGGCAGGCTGTCGAATACCTGCCGGACGTGCACCCAGTTGATGCTCTCCATCATCTGATGGCCGGGCAGCATCACCACTTCCTCGGGAGGAACATGGCGCTGGCACCGCGTCATCTTGGATCACCTCGCTCTGTCCGGGTCATGGCCGGCACCCCGCGAAGATCGCTCGATTAGCATCGGCGCATTTCGCGGGGTCGGCAAGAGGCCAGCCAAGCCGCGTAATCGGCTAAATACAGCCGGCACCGTGCCCCAGCGACAGAACGTGCCAGGGCAACCGGGCGCGCCGCACCGCCGGCGAAGCGCCTATGTGAATGTCCGCCATTGGAAACAGCAGAACGGCCAGCTGATGACTGCGTAGGGTCGACTCCTGCCGTTCCGGGCCCCTCAGCCGGGGCGTCCACCCGGTAAGAGATTCATCTGCGTACAATTCACGCCTCGTCTACCGGGGCGTCTACGGTCGGGATGGGTGGAGAGCGGTCACACGAACGGGGCTGAACGGAATCGGTCTGTTTGACGAGTTGTCAGGCGGGCCGCCGTGCATCTGTCAGCCACGACGAGGGCCTGCGAACTGCTCCGATCGCGAGATGATTGTCAGTGCGGCCACACGGTGCCTAGTGTTTGGCGGTGAACCGTCGAAGCCGGCGGTGATCTGGCGAATGTTGTTCACCGTAAACAGGGCCGCTGTCGCGAGGGAAAGGGAGCAGCAATCGCCACGGCGCAACAGCTAAGGATAGCTAAGATGGATATCACGATGACCGAGGTGAAGCACCGAATCGTCGAAACGAACGGCATTCGTATGCATGTGGCTGAGCAGGGCGCAGGGCCCCTGATTGTCCTCTGCCACGGCTTTCCTGAGTCATGGTACTCCTGGCGCCATCAATTCGAGGCGCTTGCAGAGGCCGGCTTCCACGTTGTCGCGCCCGACATGCGTGGCTATGGTCACACCGACCGTCCAGAAGAGATCGACAAGTACACACTGCTGCACCTCGTTGGCGACATGGTAGGTCTGCTCGATACTTTGGGCGTTGAAACAGCGGTGATTGCCGGCCACGACTGGGGTGCCCCAGTGGCGTGGCACGCCGCGCTTCTGCGCCCCGACCGCTTCCGTGGAGTGATCGGCTTAAGCGTGCCGTTTCGGCCCCGAAGCCAGGTCCGCCCGACCACCACGATGCCGGAGAACGACACCGCACTCTTCTACCAGCTCTATTTCCAGGCCCCAGGCGTTGCCGAGACGGAGTTCGAGCGCGACATCCGCCGCACCATTCGGAAGATCCTTTACTCGGCATCGGGGGACGCGCCGCGTCGCCAAGACGGCGAACCGGCTGCCGATAACGTTGGCATGGTTCCTCGCCAAGGAGGTTTCCTCAGTCGTATGATGGAGCCCGCATCCCTGCCATCCTGGCTCACTGAAGCCGACGTGGAATTCTACGTCCAAGAATTCGCGCGCACCGGGTTTCGGGGCGGTTTGAACTGGTACCGCAACATCGATCGCAGCTGGGAGATCCTGGCCCCCTTCGGCGGGGCACGCGTGATGGTCCCTGCGCTTTACGTGGCTGGCGATCGCGACCTCGTTGTACGCTTCCGCGGTATGGACCAGCTCATTCCCAACCTGGCGAAATTCGTTCCCCAGCTGCGAAGGACAATTATGCTTCCCGGGTGCGGCCACTGGACGCAGCAGGAACGGGCAGGCGAGGTTAATGCCGCCATGATTGAATTTCTTCGAAGCCTTTAGACGGGATCTGGTGGGTGAACGGTACGGACCGCCATGTCGGCTCGGGGGCATGTGCCGGCGTTTTGCGAACAGAAGGAACGGCCGCAATGGGTCGCTTCGTGCCGATAGGCGGCCAGGCCGGGTCGCGAGCCAACCGTCCGATACCGGGTAGTGACCGCGGAAAACGCGACGTTCACACCATCATAAGAGTGGATTTGTGGCGCCACCCGAGGTACAAGCATGAGCTATACTCCACGGCACGAACAGGGCCGATCACGAGCCTATGCGAACGGGAGTATTATCGAGCCGTGGGCAGGAGAAATTATCTGATTGAAGGCCATTCCGGCGCCGGCAAAACGGCAGTCTGCACAGAATTGCAGCGGCGCGGCTACCAAGCCATTCATGGTGACCGGGAATTGGTGTATCGAGGCGATCCGGAAACAGGTCTACCGGTGGCTCCAGAAACCGGTACACCGACGGCTGCCTGGATATCCGATCACCATATTTGGGATGTAAAGAAAGTACAAGCGTTGGTCGCCAACCAGCAGGAGGTGGTCACCTTTTTCTGCGGCAGCTCGAGGAATGTTGCCAAATTCATCGACTTATTTGACGGCGTTTTTGTCCTGGAGGTCGACCTGGACACCATGAATCGGCGCATTGATGAGCGAGTGGCACTGGACCCAACTGACTGGGGCGGAAAACCAGAGGAACGAGAACTCGCTGTGCGTTTGCATCAGACTAAAGAAAACCTTCCGAAAAGCGGCATCATTATCGACGCAACCGCACGGCTCGCGCACGTCGTTGACGAGATCCTCCGTCTAAGTGACGCAACTAAACCAGTGTAGTGCGTTCTTCACCACGCGAGTGCTGGGTAGTGCCTGCGTCGCGCGACGCCGTTGATGGTCGCAGGTCCTCACTTTCGATCGAGACGCTTTCAACAGCATCCTTCATTTATGCACAACGAGGCGGGCGACCTCACGCGATCGATTGCACTCCTGGGGTGGGCCAAGTGCCCGCTTTTCGGAGGTCGCTCGTGGCGAGCGAATGACGCGTATGGGTCGAGACCAGACCAGCGACTCAGGGTGGATAGCGGATATTCAACCTGATACCCGCCGGAGGCGTCGCACGCGATTGATTCCGACGTTGGATAGCCCCGTTCCGACCAAGCTACATGGCAACGGTAGGCGCTGAGAGGCGTACATCGGACGCAGTGGTTTACTACGATACGGCAATGTGGTTGCGTGCCGAAGTAAAGTAACGAAGCTTCCTTTGGCCGCGGAGTGATGTCATGAGGTTGGCGGCTGTTCTACTCGCCTTGCTTCTCGCAAGTCCGGCGTTCGCGGCCGAGACTCCGTGGCCCACCGCATCGTGGGCAACCTCGACGCCGGAAGAGCAGGGCATGTCCTCCGGTGCACTCGCCGACCTGATTGATACCGTGGGAAATCGGATGCAGGACAGTTTGCTGATCGAGCGGCACGGCAAGATT
>JASHQG010000392.1 GCA_030037665.1 Acetobacteraceae bacterium | reverse complement strand
GCTGTCCAGGACGCGGAAGCCATCGCCCCACGGGGTGCCCACCAGCATGCGGCAATTGTTCGTGCCGAGGTCGAGCGCGGCGAAGACGGGTCCCGCGACACGCCGCGCTGCTTCATGCCGGGAGGCGGACTCATCCGCCGGCTGGGCCTCCTCCTGGAACATGCCAGGAGTTTCGCCCTACGACCCGCTCGACGGCAAGCGTGGAGTGCAAGCCACGCACCGACCTTGCGGAGAATTCACCCGCGTGAACCGGGCGCGGGGCGGTCTGGCGAGACTTTCAGTTCGCATCCCCGGAATCGTCGGCCAGATGGAGCCACGGCAGGCGCTCCTCGGGAAAAATATGCCGCGTCGGTACAAACCGGGCAGCCCCGTCGATCGAACCGATGTGCAGATGAACCTCGGGCGAGTTCGCGTTCCCTTCGCACGTCAGTGTAGAGCCGCATCGGGCGCAGAACCCGCGCCACCGACCGGGAGACGAGTTGTACCTGGTGATTTCGCCCTTGCCGACCTCGAACTCACCCCGTCGCACCGCCATGAACACGGAAACGGGGGCGCCGCTGTGCCTGCGGCAGCTCTCGCAATGACACCATGCGACGTTGAGTGGTTCGCCGGTGACTACAAATCGCACCGCCCCGCAGAGACAACCACCTTCTATGCGATCGCTCATTCGCTGCTCCGTCGAGGTGGATCACGCGAGACAACCATCACACCACGACCTCTGCTGGTAAACCCGCTGTCTTCCGTTCGGGGAAACCGCCTCAAGCTGCCACGCCGTGCAGCGGCACGTAGCCGTCCGGCCAGGCCTCAAAGGACAACACGCAGTGATGACCCGGGCAATTCGCGACGATCTGCCGTTTGCGCCCCCCCTTGCAACAGTTGCTCGCTCAATTGCACCCGGTGCTCGTGGGCGAGCGCCTTGGCCACCTCGACCAGTGCCGAGCGGAGCGCGCCCACGGCGGTGCGCTTGACACAGCTCTGCAACCCACGGTCGATTGCTCAGTGATTGAACCGACTGTTTTCCCGAAGCGAATCCACGGTGCCCACGGCACAGGCCGGAGCTGCACGCCATGGCACGACTCTACCTCGACTACAACGCCAGCACGCCCGTCGATGCGGACGCTGCTGCGGCCATGCGGCCGCTGCTGGCCGACGGGTACGGCAATCCCTCAAGCGGGCATTGGGCGGCTGCGCCGGCCAAGGCGGCGCTGGAGACCGCCCGTTCGCAGGTAGCGGCACTACTCGGTTGCGCGCCGGACGAAATAGTCTTCACCAGTGGCGGCAGCGAGGCCAACAATCTGGCCCTGAAAGGGACCTGCCGTGCCCCGCACGACAGTCCGACGCACATCATCACGTCGGCGATCGAACACCCGGCGATACTTGAGCCGTGCCGGCATCTTGCCAGGCTTGGAGTGACGGTCACCTCTGTTCCGGTCGACGGCGCCGGGCTTGTCGATCCGGACGTCGTTCGCCGCGCCATCACCCGCGACACGAAACTGATCAGCATCATGCACGCGAACAACGAGACCGGCACGACTCAGCCGGTCGCGGAGATCGCGGCGATTGCCCACGCACACGGCATCCGCTTCCACACCGACGCCGCGCAATCGGTCGGCAAAATCGCGACGCGCATCGACGAGCTGGGCGCCGACATGCTCTCCGTGGCCGGGCACAAAGTATACGCACCGAAAGGGATCGGTGCGCTTTACGTTCGGCGTGGCGTGGAACTCGAGCCGCTCATCCACGGCGCCGAGCACGAAGCCGGCCGTCGCGCGGGCACTGAGTGCGCATTGCTGGCGGCAGGCTTGGGCAAAGCGTGCGAAGTTGCGAAGACTTGGATCGGAATGGCAGCTATCCAGACGCTGCGCGACCTTCTCTGGGAGCGGCTGCAGGCAACCTTCGCTCATCAGGTCGTTCTCAACGGTCATCCGACGCGTCGCCTGCCGAACACGCTCAATGTGTCGTTTGTCGGAAGGCTCGGCGCTGACATCCTCGCCGCAATGCCCGACGTCGCTGCCTCGACGGGATCGGCCTGCCATGCCGGCCGGGTCACACTGTCGCCGGTCTTGCAGGCCATGAAGGTCCCGCCCAACGTCGCGATGGGCGCGATCCGGTTCAGCCTTGGCCGCTATACGACGGAAGGCGACGTGGACGAGCTCACGGGCCAGCTTCGCCGGGCACTTTCGTGATCGCCGCATCGCGCCGTGCGACCGGCCTCACTGCATGTCCCGCATCGCCTCCGGGTTCACCACGTTGATCGGCGACCCCGCCGCGTAGGCATTGATCTGATCGAAAATATCGGTGAACTGGATCTGGTATTCGTCACGCGACACGTAGCCGATATGTGGCGTGCACACGACGTTCGGCATATTGAGCAGCGGATGATTGGTGTCGCGAAGCGGCTCGTCCTCGAACACGTCGACCGCGGCCATGCCTGGGCGTCCGGCGCGTAATGCCGCGACCAGTGCGTCCGGCTCGATGAGCGCCGCGCGACTGGTGTTGACCAGCAACGCAGTTGGCTGCATTCGGGCAAGGTCGGCGGCGGTGACGCTGCCGCGCGTCGCCGGTAGCGAGCGCATGTGCAGCGAGATCACATCACATCGTTCGAAGAACGCCTCCTTGCTCGGCGCCGTTTCGTAGCCGTCGGCCCGCGCCTGCAGCAGCGTCGCCGAGCGCGCCCACACCAGGACGTTCATGTTGAACGCGCGGCCATAACCGGCGACGACCTTGCCGATTCGGCCATAGCCGTAGACGCCCAGCGTCTTGCCACCGAGCGACGTACCAACGCCGCATTGCCAGTTGCCCGCCTTCAGCGAGGCCATCTGCTGCGGCACCTGCCGCATCGCCGCGAGGATCAGCCCCCAGGTCAGCTCCGCCGTGGAATAGGACGGCGTGTCGGCGTGCTGGCTGGATGACACCACCACGCCGCGCCGGGTGCAGGTGTCTACATCGATGTGCGGATAGACGCTGCGCTGGCTGATCAGCTTCAGCTTCGGTAGTCGTTCCAGCAGAGGCGTGCGGATCTCTGTGCGTTCACGGATCAGCACAAGAGCCTCGGTGTCCCGCAGCCGGTGCGCGAGGACATCCGTGTCCTGCACGTGGTCGTTCCAGATCGTCACATCATGGTCGGCAAGTTTTGCGAAACACGGCAACGTCCGCACGGTGTCGAACCAGTCGTCGAGGACGCTGACCATCATGCGTAGAGCTCGGCGAGTTCGGCATGGTTGGTCAGCCAGCACCACGGGCTGTGTTGCACCAGCGCGATCGAATCAACGAATGCGATCGCCCCGTACGGCCGGCCGAAAACATGCGCGTGGACGGTTATGTCGAGGCAGGCAGTCGGGCAGCCGATCGCCGGCCAGCCCTCGACGATGCGCGTCAGCGTGCGGGTGAAAGCATCCGGCTCGTTCCCATAGCGGACATAGAGCGGCATATCGTTCACCTCCATGGTGAAGGGCATTCCGACCAACGCACCGTCCGGCGTGTCAACGCGATACGGCAGGTCCGAATCGAACATGTCGGCGTGCCAACGGAAGCCGGCCCTGGCGAGCAAGCGCGATGTGAGGGCGCTCGGCGTACAGCGTGGGCTGAGCCAGCCTTGCGGGCGTTGGCCCGCCGTGCGCGTCAGCACATCGACGCAGCGGGCGACATCTTCTTGTTCTGTGTCCGGCGTGAGATAGGGCGGCAGCGTGCCTTGGCTCCAGCCATGCGCGGCAACCGCGTGACCCCTCTCGCGGATGAGGCGCGGAAGCTGCGGATACCGCTCAGCGATGACGCCGCTGGTGTAGAAAACGGCGCGCAGACCGGCGCGCTCGAGTAGCGCGAGGATACGGTGGGTGCCGACCTTGGGGCCGTATTCGGCCCAGGAGAGGGCCTGCAGATCCGTCACTCCCGGCCTCAGCGGATTGCCCATCGGGCCGATACCGGGCGCGCTGCCCTCTGCCCAGCCTTCCAACATGACACTGACGGAGATTGCGAGCGGGCGGGCCGACGGCCAGCCTGGTGGGGTTTCGGGCATGCTTCAAGACCGTTGGGTTCCGGGATGGCGGCGTTACCATGTCGCGGTATGAACGTGGTGGGAAGGCCGAGAGCGCGGATCGGCTAGAAGCCCGACTTGTGCACATCGCGGCCGTGCCGAGCGGTTCACGAAGATCGCCGAGGATCCTGGGGCGGCGATTCACGGTCTGCGATAGCCACATCAAGGCCCTTCGCCGGATCACGGCGCGCTCCACGGTCATTCTTCTTCGTGAACCGCAGTGGGGCCTTTGCAAGCTCCGATGTTGGAATATGTTCGATGCGACCGCGCCACAAGCAGCCACGCAATCGTGCTCGCTAGTGGAACACGAAGGTCCTGAGCTCGATGCTCTCGCGCGGGAGGACATCGACGCCTACGGTCGGGTCTTCGAACGCTGTATGCGGCGCGAACCGCGCTCGGCCATCCGTCGCCGAATCGTAGCACTTCAGCAGCAGCGCCTCGTCGGGCTGCATGTCCGGCACATAGAACCAGCGATGGTTCGGATTGAACCTCACGGCGTAGATCTCGCCGACGCGATCGCGATAGATCAGGTCCGACGGCACCAGATCTTCCGACGCCACCGACAGCGCATCGCACACCGCGAGTGGCGCGTCGCGCAGCGGACCGCGGATCGGCCGCCACAGGTTGATCACCTGCATCCGCCCGCGCAGCCAGTCCTCTGCCTCGGCGCCGAGAAAATCGCGGACACGCTGCGGCGCCGATTTCACCGTATGATCCACGTGGATGCGCGTTGCCGGCTGACGTGGTGTGCCAGGCGTGCGATCCACCCCACCCGTCACGCGGCGGCGAACCGTGTGGTCGAACACGAACACCCGCTTCGCGCCGGTGGCTTCCGTAAGCACATGTTCTGCCTCCGGGTAATAGACCCGGCGGACCTCTTCATCGTCGTAGAAATCGCGTACAATGCTATTGTGACGTAACAAGACGAACCCTTCGCCGTCGAGCGAGATATCGCGTTCCAGCGGTCGGACACTGAACACCGGCATGACATGCGTCTCGGCGGTACTGTTGGAGCGTGGCACGCCGGGCGGTGGGTCATACGTGTAATTCCGCGGTCGTTCGGCCATTGGCGCCAGGTAGGCCAGTGGCGCGTCGACGTGCGGCAGGCCGTCCAAGGCGCTCGCTGCGGTCATCTGTCCAGGCTCCCCCTATTGTGTGCGCCGAGCCTCCGGTCGGGTTCGACGTGGTCGAGACGCATGGTGGTACGCGGTCATGCCGGGCGCAACCGCCCGATCTTGATTCCTGGTCTGGATCTGGCAGGCACCGGTTGTCGCGCTTTGTCAGATGCCCACAGCGCGCGCCGCTATCTCGGCGTAGCGCGGGCCGGCGACATTGTCTGCTGCAAATAACCGATCGGCCGCCGCCAATGTTTGGGGAGACACGGCGAGTGACGCGGCTGCGGCATTCTCCTCGAGCCGCGGCCGCCGACTGCTGCTGGGGATCGGCACCACCGGCGGCTGACGCGACAACACCCACGCCAGGGCAAGCTGTGCGGTCGTGCACCCTTCGGCGGCGGCGATGCGAGTAAATTCCGTCAGCACCTCGAGATTACGCGCCAGGTTGTCGCGGCTGAACCGAGGCATACCCCGTCGCATGTCCCCTGCCCCGGGTTCCACCTTGACGGCCCCCGCCAGGAAGCCGCGACCGAGTGGGCTATAGCCGACGAAGCCGATACCCAGTGCGCGGCACAGCGGCAGCACCTCGGCTTCGACCTGGCGGGTCCATAGGGAATACTCGATCTGGACGGCGGTCATCGGGTGCGCCGCGTGCGCGCGACTGATCGTCGCCGGCGCTGCCTCGGAAATACCGAGAAAGCGAATCTTCCCTGCGCGTTTGAGCTCCGCCATGGCGCCGACGGTGTCCTCAATCGGCACCGTCGGATCGACACGATGGATATAATAAAGGTCGATGACGTCAGTATTCAGCCGACGCAGGCTCGCTTCACAGGCCTGCCTAACGTAATCGGGCCGACCGTTCGCCGCGGGGGTCCCGTCAGGTTTGCGCAGATTGCCGAATTTACTGGCTATCACGTAACGATGACGCCGCCCGGCGATGGCGCGGCCGATCAGCAATTCGTTCTCGCCCGTTGCATAGGCGTCGGACGTGTCGAGCATGTCGACGCCGATCTCGGCGGCGCGATGGATTGTGGCGATTGCGTCGGCATCCGGTGGTGGGGTTCCGTATGCTGCGGTCAGCGTCAGGCAGCCGAGGCCGATGGCGCCGACGTCAAGGCTGCCAAGCCGGCGCCGCTGCATGCGCTTCTCCCGTCTGTTTTCATCTCCGGCGGCAAGAGGCCGAGCCCATTTGCGACGCGAGCTTGCTGTGGCGCCGCGAGCCACGCAATCAGGGGAGACGGATGCCGCGCGCGATGACGGCACGTGAGGGGTCACCCCCGCTTGCCGGTGCCGCGGCGCGCGACAACTCGTTTCTGACCCAGTCCGATCTGCTTTGCCAGCGTCGAACGGATCTTTGTGTAGTTGGCAGCCACCATCGGATAGTTTGCCGGGAGGCCCCAGCGCGTCCGGTACTGGTCCGGCGTCAGCTTATGGTCAGTCATCAGATGACGTTTCAGCATCTTCATCTTTTTGCCGCACTCCACGCAGACAACGTGGTCGGGAAACACCGACCGGCTGAGCGCGACGATGGGCTTCGGCCGCGATTCTTCGGCGGCTCCACCCTCCATGCTGGCCAGCGTGCGGTAAACCTCGCGGATCAGCTCTGGCAGACGGTCCGGCTCCACCGTGTTCTTGACGACGTGTGAACTGACAATCTGGGCCGTGAGGCCCAAAATCGCATCCCTGGATTCGGACATTGTTGTTTTCCTTTTGGTCAAACCGAATGACAATATACCTCGTTAGAATGCAATAATGATAGAGCTTTTTGCGGCCGGGCTGCCATGCAACGGAGGGTTGGTCTCTGTTGCACCGGGAAAATGCACCGCCGGTCGCCCCGGCGGTTACGACAGGCCCGGCAGCAGCGAGGGCGCCCCACCACGGGACCACTGCTGCCGCGCGTCACGCACGGTCGGGTGGTTTGCTGCATGAGTTCGACTTCGCCGCGGAGACCACGTAGCAATAGAGCTGAAACAACGGTCTCTCGAGCGTTGCAGGGTCAGCCCTCGGGCTGTCCGTACGCGTGAATACCATCAACACCCACCGTGTTGTCGGTCCGGACCGGCGCCGGTATCAGCAAACGTGCTTGTCGCTTAACGTTCGAAACGAAAGCTGTCTCTTCGTACATCG
>JASHQG010000391.1 GCA_030037665.1 Acetobacteraceae bacterium | reverse complement strand
CGTCGATGACAACCTCATCGTCGAGCGGTTCATCACAACGACCCATAATTTGCCGGTTTCCTTTCTGATCGAGTCGCTGCGCCAGACCGTAACAGAGGTGCACTTTCTCGGCATCCAGCCGTCTCTGATCGGCTTTGGTTATCCGCTATCGGCGGCCGTTGAACAGGCGGTCCTGGATATTCACGCTCGGCTCCGGCAGGGCGCGCCAGTCGATTCATGGCCCCGGCTGAACAAAATGAGCCGGGACCAATCTGCGGGAGCTTGGTCATGACCGATGTGACGACCGTATGTCCCTATTGCGGCACTGGCTGCAGCATGCGCCTGACGACGAACGACAATCAGATCATCGAGATCAACGGCGATCCGGCACATCCGGTCAACGAGGGGGATCTGTGCCTAAAAGGTCTCTATGGATTCAAACACGTCGCAAGCCCGGCTCGGCTCGCGACGCCGTTGTTGAAGGAGAATGGAAAGTTCGTGTCCGTCAGTTGGGACACCGCACTCGATGCCATCGCCAAAAAGCTGGGTGCGATCAAGGATGAAAGCGGGCCCGACGCCGTTGCGGTCTTCGCTTCAGCGCGCGGTACCAACGAAGAGAATTACGTTGCGCAGAAGTTCGCACGCGCCGTGATCGGCACCAACAACGTTGACCATTGCGCCCGGCTCTGCCACGCCCCCACGGTCGCAGGTCTGACGCTGACGCTGGGCACCGGCGCGATGACGAACTCGATTCCCGAACTCGGGGATGACTCGGACCTCATCTTCATCATCGGCTCGAACACCGCGGAGTGTCATCCGCTGATCGCGAAGCATGTTCTGAAGGCCAAAGAGCGCGGCGCCAGGCTGATCGTGGCTGACCCGCGCATGACCGAAATGGCCAACAAGGCGCATCTGTGGCTCAGGGTACCTCTCGGCCATGACATTCCGCTGCTCAATGCCATGATGCACGTCATCATCAAGGAAAACCTGCACAAGGCCGATTTCATCCGCGATCATGCCAACGGCTTTGACGATCTGGTGCGCGCGGTGGAGGACTATGCGCCCGAAACCGTCGCACGGATGACCGGCATACCGGTTGCCGATATCGTCACGGCCGGGCGGGCTTATGCGACCGCAAGGGCCGCGGCGACGCTTTACGCGATGGGGGTCACGCAATTCAGTTGCGGCACCGGCAATGTCGCCAGCATCTCCAACCTCGCGGTGATCACAGCGCAGATCGGCCGTCCCGGGGCCGGGATCTGTCCGTTGCGGGGACAGAATAACGTTCAGGGCGCGGGCGATATGGGAGCCCTGCCCAATGTGCTTGCCGGTGGGGTGCCGGTCACCAGCGGACCGGACCGGGCCCGGCTCGAGGAGGTCTGGAAAGTCTCGCTTCCGCCCCGGATCGGTCTGCGGGTCACGGAAATTCCTGATGCGATCGATGCCGGCAAGGTCCGCGCGATTGTCATCGACGGGGAAAACCCGATCATGAGCGACCCGCACACCGAACATTTCGCGAAAGGGCTCGAGAAACTGGATCTGTTGGTCGTGGCCGACCTCTTCATGAGCGAGACCGCGCGACGGGCCGATATCGTGCTGCCGGCGGCCGGATGGGGAGAGAAGGACGGAACGTTCACCAACACGGAACGGCGCGTGCAGCGCCTGAGGCCGGCGGTCACGCCGCCCGGCGAGGCCAAGCCCGACTGGTGGATCTTCGACGCGCTGGCGCAGCGCCTGGGCTATTCCGGCATGGCCTATCAGGGACCGCAAGATATCTGGGACGAAGTGCGCCAGCTGGTGCCGGCAACCTTCGGCGGCATAAGCTATCAGCGGCTTGCGAGCCTCCCCGGTCTCTGCTGGCCTTGCCCCTCGGAGGATCATCCCGGCACGCCGGTCCTGCACGCGGGAGGCGTGTTCAGGACACCGTCTGGCAAGGCCGAACTCAAGCCGGTTCTGTTCAATCCCGTCTCGGTGCCAGAGGAGCAGCGTAAGGCGTTCACGGATCCGATCGTCGGGCACATCTCCGAGCGGCCCGATCAGGACTATCCGTTCATGCTGACCACGGGTCGCCGTGTTTATCACTATCACACTGGCACTATGACACGCCGCTCACCCCTGCTCGAACGGATCGCGCCCGAGGAACTGATCGAGCTCAATCCCGAAGACGCCAAGAAACTGACCGTCCAGGATGGCGATTACATCAAGGTCAGCACGCGACGGGGCACTGTTGTGGCAAAAGCGTGGCTGACCGAACGCGTGTCGCCGGGCGTGGTGTTCTCGACCTTCCACTTCTGGGAGGCGTCGAGCAACGAGGAGACTCACAGCGAAGATCTCGATCCCTATTCCGGGATTCCCGAATACAAGATCTCGGCTGCGCGGGTGGTGAAGAGCTCGGTCGCGGAAGCGCAGGCAAGCGTCATGGCGAAACGGCAGTACTATCGGGAGGATGTCGAACTGGCCGCCATTGTCGAGATGCACGCGCATCAGGGAGCGCCGCCATGAGCGACTTCGTCCCCGCCGCGCGCGGCACAGCGCCACGTCAGAATCGCTTCGTTATCGCCGACCCGGAGAAGTGCATCGGCTGCTACACGTGCGAGGCCGGGTGCGTGAACGTACACGAGAAGGCAGGGCTCGCCGCCTATCCGCGCCTGCAGGTGACCCACACGGCTTTGGGTACGATGCCATTGCAGTGCCGCAACTGCGACGACGCTCCCTGCGAAAAAGTGTGCCCGGTCAAGGCCATCACCTTCGAAAACCGGTCCGTTCAGCTCAACGAGAGCGTGTGCATCGGATGCAAGATGTGCGCGCTGGCCTGCCCGTTCGGCGCAATCACGCCGTACGGCGATGTACCAAAGGGGCCGGACGACGGCACATACGGGACCTATCCGGAACCCGCCGCGTATCCCGAACCCACCGCTCTGCCGACGTCTCCCGATGAGCAGATGCACCCGATCCTGGCTTGGACGGTCGGCCAACGGTCCGTCGCGGTAAAATGCGATCTCTGCCATTTCCGGCCGGAGGGGCCGGAGTGCATCCGCGTATGCCCGACGAAGGCGCTGCACTTTGCCGAGGCGGAGGATATCAACGCCTTGATAGCGAAGCGGCGGCTCGCCTCCGGTGTCGGGATCATGGCGACGCGGGGCTGATCATCCGTGGTCGCTCTGCTCGCCATAGCCGTGCTGCTGTACGTCGCGGGGGGCATTGGATCGCTGCTGTTGTGGCGGTCGGAGGTGGTGGCGATCCGCGTAAGCAGCGCCGCGGCCGCGGCGGCGGCGGCGCTGGGCGCCGCTGCGACGGGGCCGGTGCTGCTGTCTGGTCATCCTGAGCTGTTCTCGACCGCCGGTCCGTTCCCATTCGCCGCATTCACCGTTCGGGTTGATTCACTCTCCGCTCTGATGGTCTTCGTCATCTCGTTTGTGACGATCGCGGCCAGTGTTTTTTCCTTGTCGTACCTCGAAGGGTATGTAGGTCGTGGCGCCGCCGCTATCGGCTTTTTTATGAACCTGTTCATTGCCTCGATGGTCATGGTGGTGATTGTCGACAATGCCTTCTACTTCCTCCTGTTCTGGGAGACCATGACGATCACCTCGTATTTTCTGGTGGTCTGCGAACGCGACAAGGCCGCAGTGGACGCGGGTTTCCTATACTTCCTCATTGCGCATGGCTTTTCGATGTTGGTGCTGCTGGCGTTCCTTCTGCTTTTCATGCGGACAGGAAGCCTGGACTTCGCTGCATTCAGGGCGGCCACCCCGCCGAACGGGCTGGCATCGCTCATCTTTTTGCTCGCTTTCTTCGGGTTTGGCGCCAAGGCCGGCATGGTTCCACTGCACGCCTGGCTGCCGCGCGCCCATCCGGCCGCCCCCTCGAATATTTCGGCCATGATGTCCGGGGTCATGATCAAGCTCGGCGTCTACGGTATTATCCGGGTCGGCGTCGACTTCCTGGGCGCAGGCACCGCCTGGTGGGGCTGGGTGGTTCTCGCTTTCGGTGCGCTCTCAGCCGTGCTGGGTGCCTTCTACGCTCTTGCCGAGCAGGATATAAAGCGGTTGCTGGCGTACAGCAGCGTCGAGAACATCGGGATCATCCTGATGGGCACCGGGGCGGGAATGGCCGGGATCGCCATTCATCAACCCGTGCTCGCAACCGTCGGCCTGCTCGCTGCTCTCTATCATCTGCTCAATCACGCGACCTTCAAAGGTCTGATGTTTCTCGGCGCCGGAGCACTGCTCGACCGCCTGTCAACGAGGGACATGGCGCGGATGGGCGGGCTCGCGCGGCGCATGCCTTGGACGGCGCTCTGTTTCCTGATCGGTGCCCTCAGCATTTCGGCGATCCCGCCCCTCAACGGCTTCGTCGGCGAATGGTTCACCTACCAGGCGTTCTTCCTTGCAGGCCACGACGTCGATTTCGCGTCCCGGCTGCTCGGTCCGATCGCCGCCGTGATGCTGGCGATCACCGGTGCGCTTGCCCTCGCCTGTTTTTTCGGCGCCTGGGGCATGATCTTTGGCGGCGCTCCGCGGAGCGAGCGTGCCGCAGAGGCGCGGGAGACGCCGGCTCCGATGCTGATCGGGATGGGCCTTCTTGCCGCCTCGTGCCTGATGCTGGGCCTCGGCGCCCCGCTGTTCGCACCGGTCATCAGCGGCGTCGTCGCGACGCTGTCTCGGGTCGGCACGCTGCAGGTTGTGAGCGGCGCGTCAGTGTTCCCGGGCGATCCCCATCAGGCGATCGTGTCGCCGCTGCTGATCGCGCTCTTGCTGCTCGCCCTGTTGGCCGTGCCGCTCTTGATCGCGGGCGCCTACCGCGGCCGTCGGCCAGCACCCCGCGTCGCCGCCGAGGGCTGGGCCTGCGGATATCAACCCACAGCGAACATGACGGTTTCGTCGGCGGGCCTGATGGAGCCGGTACGTGTCATGTTCAGAAACGTCTACTTGCTGCACGGCCGCCAGGATGCCGCTCAAGCCAGCGAGGCCGCGCTCGATGAGTTGACCGCCTTTGGCGGCCGCATCGAGCCGGTCTGGGACAGCACGATCAGCCGCGTTGCCGTGCAGGGAGTCCGCGCGATCGGCCGGCACATACAGGCGCTGCAGAGCGGCAATCTGCGAGTCTACTGCTTCTACATTCTGCTCGCTCTGGCGGTGCTGCTGCTGACGGTGGTGGCATGGTGAGCGTTCTGCAGACGCTTTTGCTGTTCCTCGTGGGCGTGGTCCAGGCCGGGCTGCTGTTGCTGCTGGCGCCGCTCTTGTCCGGCATGGCGCGCGTGGTGCGTGCTAAGTTTCACTCGCGCCGGGGTCCACCGATTCTGCAGGACTACATCGACCTCGGCAAGCTCCTGGCCCGCGGCGAGGTCATTCCACCCGAGGCCGGCGTGGTCTTTCGCATCACGCCTTACGTGCTGCTCGCCGCCATGCTGCTCGTCGCTATGGCGATACCGGCGCTGATGACCCGTTCGCCGCTCACCGCAACCGGGGACCTGATCGCGGTCATTTATCTCTTTGCCTTGACCCGTTTTTTCTTTGCCTTGTCCGGTGTCGATTCGGGCAGCATGTTCGCCGGGATCGGCGCCGGGCGTGAAACCACCCTCGCCGTGCTCAACGAGCCGGTCATGGTGCTGTCATTATTCGTCGTCGCTTTGCTCGCCGGCTCGACCAATCTTGGCGTCATCTCCGCCTCGATCTTCGCTGGCCCCACGCCGGCTTTCGCCGCGACCGGGATGGCGATGGTCGCTTTCGCCTTCGCGATCTTTCTCGAGATCGGCAAGCTGCCGTTAGACCTCGTCGAAGCCGAACAGGAACTGCAGGAGGGACCCCTCACCGAATATTCCGGATGCGCTCTCGGCCTGATCAAATGGGGCCTTTATCTCAAGCAGACCGTGATGGCAGCACTGTTCCTCGGAATTTTCGTTCCTGCCGGCGCGGCAGCGTCGCTTTCGCCGCTTTCCCTCGCCCGGGCGGGAGGCGTGCTGGTGCTGAAGCTGGTGATTGTCTTTCTCATCTTCGCGCTCATCGAGAACACGATGGCGCGCATCCGCTTCCTCAGCAGTTCACGACTGACCTTTATGGCTGCCACTGCCGCGCTTCTCGCCTTCGCCTTCTCGCTGGCCGGAATCTGATCGGCATGATGACCGTTCTCATAGCGGGGATCCTGATCCCGTTCCTCGGTGCGGCGGTCTCGCTCATCGTGCCACAGCGTCTGGCGCGATACATCTGCGTGCTCTCTGCGAGCCTGTCCATTGCCGCTATCTCGCTCGTGCTGGTCCTGTTCATAATCGAAGGCAGGCATGGGTTCACCGAATCGATCGTCACCGTTGACGGCGTGTCGATCTGGGGCGCGACCATCGACAATTTGAGCCTTCTCATCGGGTTCGCGGTCGGACTTGTCGCTCTTTTTGTCTGCATCTACTCCCTTGGCTACATGAGCCTCGATAACGTCGAGCACCCGGACCACGGCAGGCCGCGCTATTTCTTCTTTATGCAAGTGTTCATCGGCGCCATGACCGGTCTCGTTTTTTCGTCGACAGTCACGGGTCAATTGTTCTTCTTCGAAATCACCGGGGCGTGCTCGTGGGGCCTGATTGGCTATTACGAGTCGGCGGAAGCCCTTGGCGGCGCGGCGAAGGCCTTGATCGTGACCCATATCGCGTCGCTCGGTCTCTACTTGGCCGCGGCGACGCTGTTCGCGAATACAGGCAGCTTCTCGCTCTCGGCGCTAAGCGCGTTGAGCGGTCCGGCGAAGACGGTGGTCCTGTTCGGGATCCTCTTCGCGGGGTGGGGAAAATCGGCGCAGTTTCCGATGCATATCTGGCTGCCGCACGCGATGGAGGCGCCGACCCCAGTCAGCGCCTACCTGCACGCCGGCTCGATGGTGAATATCGGGGTGTACATCTTTGCCCGCGCGATCCTGTCCGCCGGATCGGTCCCGCATCTGGTTGGCGCGGTTGGTGCCGTCATGGCGACCGTCACGCTGGTCTATGCGTTTGTGCTTTACTTTCCGCAGAAGGACCTCAAAGGGCTGCTGGTTTATTCGACGATCGCCCAGCTGGCCTATGTCTTCCTCGCACTCTCGCTGTCGACCTTCGGCTCGCCGCTCGCATTCGCCGCCGGGGTGGCCCACATCTTCAATCACGCGTTCGCAAAAAGCCTGTTCTTCCTGGTCGCCGGCTCCCTGAGCTTCTCGACCGGGACGCGTCAGATGCCGCTCCTGCGTGGAATCCTTACGAGGCTTCCGATCGTCGCCACCGGATTCGCCGTCGCAGCTTTCGCGATCGCCGGTGTACCGCCGACAGACCTCTTCTTCAGCGAGTTTGGCATTTTCGCGGGCGGCTTCGAAGCCTCACGGTTCTATCTGCCGCTGCTGATCCTGGTGATCATCGCGATCGCCGAGGCCGTCGGCACCTTCGCCTGGTTCTTGAAAAAGTCCGGCGAGATCGTGCTCGGTTCGCCATCGGCGGCGGTCGCTGCGGCCAAGCCGGTGCCGATCAGTATGACCGCGGCCATCGTCGCGCTCGCTGCTCTTACCTTGTGTTCGGGCTTCGTGCCCTTCGCGTGGCTCGGATAGCGGGAGGTGGGGATGGCAGGCCCAAACATCATCAACAGCCTCGCCGCGTTGCTGATCATCACCTCGTTCTTTGTGATCCAGGCGAAGCATCCGCAACGTGCGGCACTGCTCTATGGCGTGCAGTCGTTCGTGCTGGTTCTGGTTTTCACTGTCCTCGCCTTTGTCTCGGGCACTCACGAGCTATATCTTTGGGCGCTCAGCAGTCTGATCACCAAAACGATCCTGGTCCCAACGCTCCTCTACCGCGCGCTCCGCCACTTCGATCGGGTCGAACCGTTGGCGAGCAGCTTCAGCCCACCGGTCGCAATTGCACTTGCCGCCCTGGTGCTCGTGGTTTCGGCGGCACTCGTCGCGCCGATCAATCTTCCCGGTGCGATCGCGTTGAAGCCGGCATTGATGGTGTCGCTCGCACACTTCTTCCTGGGCCTCGCCTGTATCATTACGCAGCGGAACATCATCAAGCAGATTTTTGGCTATTGCCTTATGGAGAACGGCTCACACCTGACATTAGCCCTGCTCGCCAACCAGGCGCCCGAACTGGTGGAAATCGGTATCGCGACCGATGCCGTCTTCGGGGTCGCCGTGATGACATTCTTCGCGACACGGATCCAGGCGAAGCTGAACTCGTTCGATGACCGCGAACTGATGACGCTGAAGGGCTAGGACCATGGCAGGCTCTTGGCTGATCGGCGCACTGCTCCTGACGTTCCTGGCCGCTTCGGGTGCGGCGTTCGCGTCGCGCGGACTCCGGGTCACGACCCAACGCGCCGTCGAGATGGTCAATCTCGTCGCGCTCGTGATTGCGCTGGTGCTGGCGCTACCGATCGTCGCCGATGTTGCGCAGGGACAGTCCCTGTTCCTGCTGGACGACTGGCTCTTCGTCGACCCATTGGGCTGTATCTTCCTTGGGCTGATCGTGGTGGTCGCGCTGGTGACCGGCCTCTATTCGATCGGCTACCTGCGGCACGATCTCGGAAGCGGAGAGATCGGGACGGTCGACCTCAGCCGATATTACGGCTTCTTCCATCTGTTTCTGTTCACGATGGTGCTGGCAGTTACGTCCAACAACCTTATCATGATGTGGGTGTCGATTGAGGCAAGCACGCTCTCGTCGGTTTTCCTTGTCGGCTTTTATGGCAGAAAGACGTCACTGGAGGCGGCGTGGAAATACGTCGTGATCTGCACCGTCGGCGTCGCCTTCGGTCTCTACGGCACCGTGCTGGTCTTCGCCAACACCAATGCCGTGCTCGCGAACGCCCGGACCGCCATTCTGTGGACCGAGGTAGTGAAGCATGCCACCTCGCTCGACCGTGCGACGATTTCGATCGCTTTCGCCTTCGTGCTGATCGGTTTTGGAACCAAGGCGGGTCTTTTTCCGATGCACACTTGGCTGCCGGATGCCCACAGCGAGGCGCCGAGCCCGGCGAGCGGGCTGCTGTCGGCGGCACTGTTGAACTGCGCGCTTCTGATCATCATTCGCCACTCCATGATCGCCGCCCGCGCAATCGGCTCCGGGTTTCCACAAACGCTACTTCTGATCTTCGGTGCTCTGTCGATCGCCGTCGCGGCACCGCTGATCTTCGTACAGCGCGATCTGAAGCGCATGTTGGCCTACAGCAGCGTTGAGAATATGGGGCTGATCACGTTGGGCCTGGGCGTGGGCGGTCCGCTCGGCGTCGCGGCAGCGCTGTTGCACGCAATCAACCACAGCCTGGCAAAGGCCCTGATGTTCTGCTGCTCCGGCAACGTCCTGATCAAGTACGGCACGCGCGATCTCGACGTGATCAAAGGGCTGCTGCGAATCGCTCCCATCTCCGGTTTCCTCTTAATCGCCGGGTCTCTGGCGCTCGGCGGGACGCCGCCCTTCAACATTTTCATCAGCGAGTTTCTCACCGTCACGGCGGGGATAAAGGCCGGGTATGCATGGCTAATGGTGATCGCTCTGGTTCTGCTCACGGTGGTTCTCGCATCATTTGCGCGAATGATCGGTAGCTCGATATTAGGACCCGCGCCGGAGGGCATGCGCGCCGGCGATCTGAGCGTGATGACCTTGACCCCGCTCGGCCTGGCGCTAGCGCTGACTTTGCTCATGGGCCTGCACATCCCCATGCCGGTCGCCCGGGTTCTCGCACAGGCGACCAGCACGGTTGTCGCGGCGCCGGTGGCTGCCGCCCGGACGATGCCGTCGCGCTCGACGTTTGCCATGGGCCAGCAGCCTGAACGAGGAGCATCGGTCTCGGATTGCCTCCGGCTCGAACCGCAAATGGGGAAAACATGTCCGAACTAGCCACCACCCGACGCGGCCAGCCCTATGTAGATGCCGTGCGTCAGCGGTTCGGCACCGCCCTGCTGGAGGAAGCGTGGCAGACAGAGGACCAGGTGACGCTCACCGTCGATCTGAACTCGCTGCCGGAGATCGTCGAGACCCTCTACTACCAGCATGAGGGTTGGCTCTCGACCATCACGGCGAATGACGAGCGGCGCCTGAACGGCCATTACGCGCTCTACTACATCCTTTCGATGGAAGGGCCGGTCAAGAGTTACGTG
>JASHQG010000390.1 GCA_030037665.1 Acetobacteraceae bacterium | reverse complement strand
CGCTCGGCGTGTCGATCTTGCAGCGGCAGGTCGACGTGGCCACCCGGATTGCCGTGGTGCGTGAGGCCGACGGCGAAATGGAGGAAGTAGCCGCGTTGTACGCGGCCGGACGGCGCACTGGCACGCCAGCATGACTGTCATGCCGGACGTGCCGGTGCCGTATCACCCGGCCGCATTGTCGACACAGGCCGCGGCCCTGGCGCGCAGTCTCAGTCGCCGGCGCGGCATGCGCAGCCTGGCGGGGCTGGACATCTACGTGCTCGCGCCACCGGTGCCTGCGGCCGATTGGGTGGCGTTCGATCTCGGACTCGCGTGCGGCCATGGCCGCGCCATCGTGTCCGGCCGCCTTCTGCATCACGTGCTGAACATATTGGATCCAGCGGCATCCTCTGCTGCGCCGGACGCCGCGGCGCTGTTGCTGGAATTGGCTCTGGAACCCGCGCTGATCGCACTTGAAGCCCGCTTTCCGCTCCTCGCGGTCCGCCTGAGTCCGGCTTCGCGCGAGATCGGGGCGACGTATTCCGTTGGCCTCTCGGTCCGGTTCGGCGACGTTGTCGACACGCTGCGTCTTGATCTCGACGTCGCCGCAGCAGGCGCACTGGCAGCGGCGTTCGCACAGCTGGCCGATGCACCGGCGGCATTGCCGGCGTTGCCGATCAGTCTGCATCTGCGTGTGCAATCGACCGACGTCACGGTGGCCGCGCTCGCTGAGGCACAGCCAGGCGATGTGGTTTTGGCCGACGCCTTGCCGGACAACGAGGTCCTGGTCGTGTGTGGCGAGCGTTTTGGCTGGCGCGCGCAGCGCGAAGGATCGACGCTGCGGCTTCTTTCGTCGCGATTGCGACCCGAAACAATAGGTCTGAGCAGGTGGATCATGGGCGCTGCGTTGGAACCGGACGAAGCAAGCGGACTGGGCGAACTTCCGGTACGGCTTGCCTTCGAACTCGGCCGTTTGGAACTCCCGCTGTCGGAGGTCGCTGTTCTCGGCACCGGCCATGTGTTTGAACTGGCGCGGGATGAGACCCAGCCCGTCGATATTCGCGCCAACGGTCGGCTGATCGGGCGCGGGCGGATCGTCACCGTGGCGGGGACAGTCGGCGTGCAGATCGTGCACCTGGGGCGTGAATGAACACCACGGCCCTGCTGCCGGTCATCATTGCAACCGCTGCGATTGGCCTGATCCCCTTTCTCGTCATCACCACGACCGCATTCCTGAAAATCTCGATCGTATTGTTCCTGGTGCGCAATGCGTTGGGAACGCAGCAAACCCCACCGACGCTCGTGATGTACGCGATCGCTGTCATTCTGACAGCCTACGTATCGGCGCCGCTGGCCAGCGAAATCTATGCCAAGCTCACGGCGCCCGGCGTGGATTTCTCGACAGCGCGTGGGCTGCAGGCAGCCGGTACGTCCATCGTCGGACCACTGCGCGCCTCGTTGGAGCGCTTCACGCCTGTGCAGGAGCGCGACTTCCTGTTGGCGGCCGCGAAGCGGATCTGGCCGCCGGACTACTACAAGCAGGCGTCAGCGGACGACCTCTTGATTGTGATCCCTGCCTATGTTGTTTCGGAATTGACGCGAGCGTTCCAGACCGGCTTCCTGCTGTATCTGCCCTTCGTCGCCGTGGACCTGATCGTGTCCAACATTCTGATGGCGATGGGCATGGTGATGGTGTCACCATTGGTGATTTCCACACCGTTCAAAATTCTGCTGTTCGTTCTGATCAGCGGCTGGACCCGACTCCTGCACGGGCTCGTGCTCAGCTACGCGACATCGTGACATGGACAATGCCGAAGTCATTCACCAGTTGAATGTGATCCTCCTGCTGGTGCTGTACCTGTCGGCACCGGTGCTGGCTGTGGCCGCCGCGGTCGGTTTGATTGTTGGATTGCTGCAAGCGGTCACGCAGGTGCAGGATCAGGCGCTGCCACAGACCATCAAGCTGGTTGCGATCCTTTTGACAATCGTCCTGCTTGGCCCCCTGCTCTCCGGGTATCTGGTCAACGGCGCCCGCGATATCTTCAATGAATTTCCGACAATCGCGTCATCGAACGCGACATCGCAGCAGTGACCGCGCTTCAGGTGTGAATTCTGACGCATTCGTCTCTGATCCCCGATGTCCGTTTTCGGTCATGCTGTTCATATCGGCGAGGCCGATATCATTGGATGTGCAACTTTCGCATCTTCTCCCATAGCGTCGTACGAGAGATGCCAAGCAACACCGCTGCTTTCGCGATCTCGCCGCCGGTCTGGCGTATCGCTTCCTCTATGTGCAGGCGCTCCGCGCGCTCCCTTGCCTCTGCCAGGGTCCCCACTCGTTCTTCAGGCTCCTCGAGGAGCGACTGTTCGGGAAAGAGCATGTGTGCCGAGAGCTGTGGCCCGGCGGCGGCCAGGTCGAGTGCGCGCTGAACGCGGTGACGCAACTCGCGGATGTTGCCCGGCCAGCCATATTCCAGCAATGCCGTCATGGCGGCCTGTGTTAAAGCCGGAATCCGATGCCCGGCAACCCGCGAAAACTGCGCGATGAAATGCTCGGCGAGCGGGACGATATCCTCGCGCCGCGCCCGTAGCGGCGGAATGCGCAGTTCGGTGGCGTTGAGGCGGTAATAGAGGTCCGATCTGAACCGACCCTCTTTCACCAGGGCCGGCAGATCGGCATTGCTCTAGGAGACAATCCGAGCTTCCGAAATCATCTCCTCTGTGCCGCCAAGACGGTTGAAATGCCCGTCGTCCAGCAGCCTCAGCAACTTGCCCTGCACGAGCAGCGGGAGGGCCGAAATCTCGTCCAGGAACAAGGTTCCGGCACCGGCCTGCTCAACAAGACCAATCAGCGCGGCGCGCGAGCCGGGAATGGCACCGCGCTCATGTCCGAAGATCACGCTGTCGGCGCGCTCGTTGGGGATGGTCGCACAATTCACAATGACGAACGGCAGGTCCCTGCGTTCCGAGGCATCGTGAAGCTGGCGCGCCGCAATCTCCTTGCCCACGCCCGTTTCACCCAGCAACAGCACCGGCTCCGACTTGTCCACGACGGCAAGCAGTTCGCTTTGCACGGGGCGCATCGCCGGTGATCCGCTCAATGCCTGTCGGCCCGGCGCGTCGCTGCCGGCACTGACTTCTCTGGCGCAGAACAAAGCGATTCGCGCGAGCAGCGCATCGATCTCGAACGGCTTGGTGATATAGTCGTTTGCTCCCGCCTGCATCAGCCGAACGGCCTGTTCAATCTCGCCGAAGGCCGTGATGAAGATGACCGGCGTCGTCCCCAGATTCGGCAGCAGGCGTCGGAACAGTTGCTCGCCACTCAGGTCGGGCAGGCGGATGTCGCAGACGAGAACATGGCAGGTTATTTCCCGCAGCGAAGCGAGAGCGGCTTCGCCAGATTGCCACCACCGTGTTTCATAGCCTTCCAGTCGGAGGCGTTGCACGAGTGACTCCCCCATGATCGGATCATCCTCGACGATTCCGATCAGCGGCCGGACGCCGTCAGGCGCTGCGCGGATTGCCGGCTGACGGGAGGCGGTCATGCGATCTCCTGACGCGAAGGCTCGCCCGCCGGCAAAGCAACCACGATTCTCGATCCCGTCTCACCGGCGGTCGCGGTGATCCGACCGCCAAGGCTGCGGACGAGGTCTCGCACGACACGGATGCCCAGCCCGCGCGGAGGGTCATTGGGGTCCAGGGTTCCCAGTTCCGTCAGTGCCGCCAGCACGGAAGCGGGCAGACCGGGACCGGCGTCGGTCACTTCCAACAGCAATTCGGCCCGTGTGCCGTTCGTGACCGATGCCGTAAAGCCGACCCGGCCCCGGGCCGGCGAGGCCTCGCACGCGTTGAGCAGCAGGTTGAGGGCGATCTGGCGGGTCTCGGTCGCATTGACGTTCACGGCACCATCGATCGCACTGTCCCAGGTGAGGCGCAGACGTCGCCGGGCCACTTCAGGCGCAATTAAAATTCGCAAGTCTTCGAGGTCGCCGGCGGTAAGCTTGCGGCCGACGGCGGGCATACGGTGGAAAGCCAATACGGAACTCACGACATCCCTGATGCTCCACAAGCCTCGTTCGATCAGATCGAGAGCCTGGGAGCGGGCATCGGGGTCATCGCCAAATTTGCGCACCGTGTCGAGCGCCGTGGTCATGCCGCCGAGCGGGTTTCGCACCTCGTGTGCCAGGGTCGCCGCGAGGCGGCCGAGGACACTTTCGCGCTCGCGTTCTGCCAGTCTGGCTGCCAGCGCTTCCCTTTCCCCGAGGGCATCTATCAGGTCGTTGTATCCGCGCAGAAGGCGGCCATATTCGCTCGCCGCCGGCGGCAACATGCCGCTCGGCACGCGGTCGAAAATTCCAGCCTGTGCACGCCGCAGGCGGTCGGTCAGCAGGCGCACCGGACGGACCATGCGATGCACGATCAGGAACCCGATCCCCGCCGCACCCAAACTGGCAAGGATCGTCGCGATCATGAGGCTCTGGCGCAGCGCCCTGCGCTCGGCGAGCAATGGTTCGAGATCCAGGGCCACATAAAGGTCGGCGACATGGTTCCCGTTGCGCACGATGGCGCGTGAGGCCCAACCGGTGCCGCTCTTTGCATCAAAAACGAAGCCATCGTTGCGAGCGAGTTGGCGCTGGAGTGCGGGATTGTGAAGCGGGCTGATGCCCGTGCGGGTGCCGTGTGGGCCGGAAACATCGGCAAACAGACTCCCATCGGGCAGCAGCACGATGGCGCGCTGCTCGCTCATGCCCTGGTGGAACCACATGGACCGGCTCAGCGATTCGATCGTGTCGGGAAGATTGCGCGCGAGCACATGCGGATAGACTGTCGTCGCGATCCCGTCGAGGTACACCGCCTCAATCCGGCGAACCCCGATCTCCTGCTCCCGCGCGACGATTGACATCATGACGCGCGAGCCCACGAGCGCGACGGCGAGGATCAGGCCACCCGCGACGATCGGAACGCGCGCCCAGAGCGGCAGCGGCCACAATCGCCGCCAACGCCCGGCAATCCGCGCGATGACGCCGCGAACTGGCACTGCCGGCTCGGCATGACCGATCTCACGAAACCGTGACATGTTCGGAATTCCTGACGCGTGGCGGCGCGGCAGGTTCGGTTGGCCGAACGCCGGTCCGCCAGCGCGCGGAAGAAACCTTCGAATCGCAGTCACGATGCTCATTTCTGTAAGAAAACGTATGGAGGTTTCGGCAAATAGACGCGCGCGTTTCGTCCGCACAGCGTCGCACTCAATTGCATTGTATGCCTTGCTTTGCACCGAACGGAAAGCAATTGTCGCCCGTCACACCAATAATCAATCGACGCCGACTCCGCCTCGGCTTCTCGAGAGATGATCATCTGCAGCACAGCTGAGCAACAAGCCTGAGCGGGAGGCACACCATGGGCTTGCGGGATATTCTCGTCGTGCTTGATGACGGGCCGGTCAGCGAGGGGCGTCTGCAGCTTGCAACCAGAATCGCCCGTCAACAGGGAGCCTCGCTCAGCGCCGTACTCCTCCGATCTGACCGCACGATCCCGTCACGTGTCGCGCGCAAGGTACCACACCTGGCTCTAACACCGGGAACATCAGCGGGGTTGGTTGCAGCGGCGCTCTGGGAAGAGACGGGGCTTCGCGATGAGCCGGAGTTCCTCGAGCAGCGCGTTCGCGACTGCCACCGGTATCTTGAACGCGGTGGTGAATGGTACTGCCTGGACCGACCAGACCCGGAAGCGCTGGCAAAACTGGCAAAGGCGGCAGACCTCGTTGTCATGGGGCAGGTCAATCCCGGGGCAGGCGCGGTGCCACCGTGGTTCCGGCCAGAAGACATTGTCGTTCATTGCGGCCGGCCCGTTCTTATGGTCCCTTACATCGGGACTTTCGCTGAATTGGGCCGGCGCGTTCTCATCGCCTGGGATGGCTCAAGAGAAGCGGTCCGCGCGCTCAACGACTCACTGCCGATCATTGCCTCTGCCCGCATGGTCACGTTGATGACCATCCGATCGGATTTCCGTGGCTTTCAGTCAGAGCGCGTTGCGATGCAGAACATGCTTCGGCATCTGGCACGCCACGATGTGCTCGCCAGGATCGACGAAACCCTCCGGGGAGAAAGCACCATCCATGATGTTCTTCTTTCCCGTACTGTGGACCTCGCGGTCGATATGATCGTTGCGGGCGCTTATCATCGCTCCCCGATCCGGGAGGCGCTGATCGGCGGCGTCAGTCGCGGCTTGCTCCGGCATATGACCGTTCCCGTGTTGATGTCGCACTGAGCATGCGAGCGATTTTCGCAGTGCCGGCGACCGGGATGCCCAATATGTCATCTATTCATCCGGATCTCAGGGGAAGAAGGCCCTCGATGCCGCGACTGGCTTGTGCATTTCGGCATCAGCACCAAAATTGTCTCACCGAAGGAGATGTTTGGCGCCGTTCGCAGCGCTGCGGGGATGAGGTCCAATGAACGTTCCTCTGACAGTCGTGACACTGGCGGGCTCGGTCGCGCTCCTGCTGTGGGGTGTCCGGATGGTGCAGACGGGCGTGCAGCGCGCCTTCGGGGCAAGGCTCCGCAGTGCGCTCGGCCACGCCCTCGAGAACCGGTGCAAGGCGTTTCTTGCGGGCGCGGGCGTGACCGCCCTCCTGCAGAGCAGCACGGCGACCGGCCTCATGATCAC
>JASHQG010000389.1 GCA_030037665.1 Acetobacteraceae bacterium | reverse complement strand
GGAGCACGGCTGCCGCGGTTCTGTACCACCGGCCGAACAAGGAAGCCCCTTGACCGGAATGTAGCCGTTGCTACATAACGCAGCACCGAATACGGGATGAGGTCAGGTGAGCGAAGTTCTGTCCGGACAGGGGATGACGGATCGCGCGACGCTCGCGATGCGCGAGGCGCTGGGCCGCCGCCGCGTCGGCTTTCGTTCATCACTTTTGTTTGCCGGACCGGCGGTCATTGCCTCGATCGCTTACATGGACCCGGGCAATTTCGCCACCAACATCCAGGCTGGTGCGGGATTTGGCTACCTCCTGCTCTGGGTTGTGCTGGCGGCGAACCTGATCGCCATGCTGTTCCAGGCGCTGTCTGCCAAGCTTGGCATCGTCACCGGCTGCAACCTCGCCGAATTGTGCCGCGCGCAGTTTCCGCGGCCGGTGGTGCTGAGCATGTGGGCTGCGAGCGAAGTGGCTGCGATGGCCACCGATCTCGCCGAGTTCATGGGCGGCGCGATCGGCCTCGCGCTGCTACTGCACATGCCGCTCCTGGCCGGCATGGGCGTCACTGCCATCGTCACCTATGCGCTCCTGACCGTGCAGCGCCGCGGCTTCCGTCCGATGGAAATCATCATCGGCGCGCTCGTTGGCACGATCGGCATCTGCTACCTGATCGAGATGTTCATCGCCCCGGTCGACTGGGGCTCAGCCGCGCTGCATTCCGTGCTGCCGCAACTGCCCAACGCCGCCGCACTGACCATCGCGGTCGGCATCGTCGGCGCCACGGTCATGCCGCATGCCGTCTATTTGCACTCGGGCCTGACCCAGAACCGCGTCCCGCCGCGCAGCGACACCGAGCGCCGTAAGCTGCTTCGTTTCTCCAACAAGGAAGTCGTCGTCGCGCTGACGGTTGCTGGCCTGGTCAACATGGCCATGGTGATGATGGCATCGGCCGCCTTTCATGCCGGCCACCCCGAGGTGGCGGAGATCGAGACCGCCTATCACAGCCTGACCCCGCTTCTCGGCATCGGCGCTGCCGCGGTCTTCCTGGTCTCGCTGATCATATCCGGCATCTCCAGTTCGGTCGTCGGAACCATGGCCGGGCAGATGATCATGCAGGGCTTCGTGGGCTTCCGCATCCCGATCTGGCTGCGGCGCCTGGTGACCATGGTGCCCGCCTTCATCGTCGTGGGCGCCGGGGCGAACGCGACGGCGGCCCTGATCGCCAGTCAGGTCGTACTGAGCCTGGTGCTGCCGGTGCCGATGATCGCGCTGGTCCTGTTCACCCGCCGGCGCACCATCATGGGCGTCTACGCAAACAGCCGGTTGACCGACCTCGCGGCGATTGCCGGCACGGTCATCGTGCTGGCGCTGAACCTCCTGCTGCTCGCACAGACCCTCGGCATCGCCCTCCCCGGTCTGCCTGCCGCCAGCTGACAGAGCCGAGCCATCTTGACTGGCGCCACGCGCGGCCGATCGATACGCGCCCATGCCGTCCTCAACCCCGCTCGTCGCGACGATCCTGCCGCCGTACGAGGGTTTTGGTCCCGGGCAGGCCGGCGCAGTCGGAACCATCGTGCGTCTGCTGAGTCGGGCTCCCGGCTTTAGGCCTCTCGTCATCGGCGGACCCCAGGCCAGCGCCACCTTTGCCGACGTGCCATTCCACGCCGTGCGCGCGGCACCGTGGTGGCCCGGCAACGTGAACATCCGCTACGGCGCGGCGTTGCTGCGCACATTGTCGCGCGCGAGGCCGGCGCTGATCGAGGTGCATAACCGGCCCGAACTGGCGCTCTGGCTCGCCCGACGTTCGCCGCTCGCACCGGTTCTCCTGTTCCTGCACAACGACCCGCAGGCGATGCGGCAGGCCGTCACATCGGCCGAGCGCGCGCGGCTGCTGCGGCGGCTGGCGCGCGTGGTCGTTGTCTCTGACTATCTGCAAAGTCGCCTGCTCGAAGGCATTTCTGAGCCAGCGGGTGCGCCGGTTGTGCTGCCGAACGCGATCGATCTGAGCGCTCTGCCGCCGCCCAGCCCACGCGAGCCGCTCATTCTGTTTGCGGGACGCGTCGTGGCCGACAAGGCACCCGACGTGTTCGTCGCGGCCTGCAGCGCCGCGCTGCCGCGACTCGCCGGCTGGCGTGCCGAGATGATCGGCGCCGACCGTTTCCGCGCCGACAGCCCCGATACGGCATTCACGAACCGCGTCCGCGCCGATGCCGAGCGGGCCGGCGTACGTGCCATCGGCTATCGCGACCATTCCGTCGTGCTCGATCGGATGGCGCGCGCGGCCATCGTGGTGGTGCCGAGCCGCTGGCAGGAGCCGTTCGGTCTGGTGGCGCTGGAGGCAATGGCCAGTGGCGCGGCACTGATATGCTCACCGCGTGGCGGATTGCGCGAGGTGGCCGGCGATACTGCGCTCTATGCCGATCCGGATGATCCGCTGGCCGTCGCCTCTGCGATATGCTCGCTCGCGGCGGATCCGGCGAGGCGCGCCGCGATGGGGCAAGCCGGGCGTGCGCGGGCCAACGCGTTCGACGCCCCGGTCATTGCTGGCCGGCTGGCCGCGCTGCGGCGCGAGGTGCTCGCCGGCGCCGGTGGTTGATTGCCTCGTACCGCCCTATATTCCCGACCGACGGAAAAGAACCCGAAGCGAGGGCAGAATGCCTGAAACGAACACGGACACTGACGGCCTGGTGCCGGTGACGGTACTCACCGGCTATCTCGGAGCCGGCAAGACGACGCTGCTCAACCGCATTCTCACGGAGCAGCACGGCCGCAAATACGCTGTGGTGATCAATGAGTTTGGCGAACTCGGCGTCGACAACGACCTCGTCGTGGACAGCGACGAGGAAGTGTTCGAGATGAACAATGGTTGCATCTGTTGCACCGTGCGCGGCGACCTGATTCGCATCGTCGGCGGGCTGATGAAGCGGCGCGACAAGTTCGACGGTATCATCATCGAGACCACCGGCCTGGCAAATCCCGCCCCCGTGGCACAGACGTTCTTCATCGATGAAGGCGTGCGGGCGAAGGCACGCCTGGACGCTATCATCACCGTCGTGGACGCCAAGCATCTGCCGGCGCGGCTGGAGGACAGCCACGAGGCCGCGGACCAGATCGCGTTCGCCGACGTGATCGTCCTGAACAAGACCGACCTCGTGACGCCGGAAGAGCTGGAAGATGTTGAGAGCGCGATACGCGCCATCAACCGCTTTGCCGTCATCCATCGGACGCAGCGCGCGGCACTGCCGATCGAGCGGGTGCTTGAACGCCAGGCGTTCGATCTGCGGCGGATTCTTGAGATTGCCCCGGACTTCCTCGATGGCGAGGATGAGCACGAGCATGAT
>JASHQG010000388.1 GCA_030037665.1 Acetobacteraceae bacterium | reverse complement strand
CCGAGTTGCAGAAGAAAACACTGTCCGCGAACGTCGCGTCGACCAACCGCTGTGCCAGTCGTTCCGCCTGTGGAATACGGTAGAGGTTCGACGTGTGCATCACCTTTGCCGCTTGTTCCGCAATGGCCTGCACCAGGTGCGGATGCGCATGGCCGAGCGACGCTGTGGCGATGCCGGAACCAAAATCGAGCAAGCGTCGCCCATCGACCGTCCACAACCAGGCGCCCTCGCCCCGCTCAAAAGCGAGGTCGGCACGGGCGTAATTCGGCAGCAGCGCGGATATCATCGGGGCTTCTGACCCTCTCGAATGGCGGTTCCCAATGGATCTCCCACCCGCGACCGGTCGGGGCGGGTCCACAAGGAGCGCGGATCATTGGCGGGGCTCGTGGACGGTGTCAAACGCGCTCGTGAGGTGGAGGGAGATCTGTGGCCGATATCGGTGCCGACGCGGCGGTCTGCCAAGGCGTGCACACAATGACGCAGCATCATTCGCCGTCATTCCGTGCGCAACGAACCGGCCGGGCACGGGTTGGTGACGTGTTTATGAAGGTTCATGTCGTGAAATGGGGAGTGCCGTAGGGCATAGGTCGGACCGGCATTTCTCGGGAGAAAATCGGGGGCCAAGCAGTGATCTCTCCCGCTCCGCGTTTGGCTTGCTGTGGCAGCGGAGCCGGGGTTCCGCCAGCGCTGGTGCCGTGGTGGGACCATCCTCACGAACCAGGAGGGGTATGAGGGCCTCCGCCGGCTCACCGATCGACCCCTGCCCCGGCGCGACGACATGCCGGTCCAGCCATTCCCGGCGAAGCCCCGCGGAGCAGGGCGCTCTGGCGGCATTCGCTCCGGCCCGGCCTGCACGCTCGCCCCGCGTTCACCGCCCCCCTGCCGATCCCGCGTGCCGTCTCGCCGGACCTGGCTGCTCCGACCGCGCGCCCTCAACCGCTCGGTACCGGTTGTGAACTGGCGTGCCAAGCCGAAGTCCGGTAGTGGCACGAGCCGCGACACGCTGCTGTACTCGGAACCGGCGACCAGATGGCGCTGCCCATTTGCTGGGTGCCGTGATTGCTGAGAGCAACGCGCAGACTGATTGACGCGGAAGCGGCCTCCCGTCATGGCCGCCCAGGGTCCCGTGAGCGGCGGTCTTCCTTGCGACGTGCAGGTCGACGCAGCAATCTCCGGCTCGTGATTGCGGGAGAACCCCACGCATGGACGAACCCACATCCGCACCGCAGCCCCTCCCCGTGGACCGGCTGTACCGCCGCGCTGACCTCAGTCAACTGGAGTTCGCCACAACGGCCGAGCTCTCCCCACTCCCGGGCCTTCAGGAGCAACCGCGCGCACAGGAAGCGATCGACTTCGGCGCTGGCACCGCAGCGCGCGGGTTCAACATATTCGCGATCGGCTCGTCCAGCGCGCGCATCCAACAATCGGTGCGGATGCTGCTTGACGATGCGGCGCGGTCACGGCCGGCGCCATCCGACTGGGCCTACGTCAACAATTTCGACGCGCCGCACCGCCCGGTTGCACTGGCCTTGCCGCCGCGGCGTGGACCGGAACTCGAAAAGGCGACCCACAGTCTGATCGAGGACCTGAAGGTCTCACTCCCTACTATCTTCGAAAGCGAGGACTATCAGAAACGGCGTGGCGCCATCGAACAGTCAATCCGGGCCAAAAACGAGCAGGCGTTCGCGGCGCTGAACGAAAAAGCCCAGGCGCGCGGCATTGCCATCCTTCGCACGCCGGTCGGCTTTGCGATGGCGCCGGCGCGAGACGGCAAGGTGGTGCCTCCCGCCGACTTCAATGCCTGGCCTGAGGCCGAACAAGTCGCGGTCCGAGACGCCATCAAGGATCTGGAAAAGGACCTGGACGAAACGCTACGCGCGATCCCGCGTCAGGAAAAAGAGCAACGCGAGGCGATCCGCAATCTGGACCGAGAGACAGCACAGTTCGCGACTGCCGCACCATTTGACGAAGCAAAAACGCAGTTCTCCGACCTGCCGAAGGTGCTGCAGCACATCGACGCGATGCATGCCGACCTGCTGGAGAATATCCAGCTCTTCGTGGCAGCGATGGCCGAGGCGCAAGAGCGCCCGGGGGCCAGTGCCGGCAACCCGATGGACCGATACGAAGTGAATGTCGTCGTCACCCAGGCTGACCACGGCACTGGCGCACCGGTAATCGAGGAATTGCATCCAACCCTCGGCGAGCTGGTGGGGCGTATTGAATATCTCCAAATGCAGGGCGCCCTGGTCACGAATTTCCGGCTGATCAAGGGTGGATCGCTGCATCGCGCCAACGGTGGCATGATCCTGATCGATGCACGCAGCCTCCTGTCGGAGCCGTTCAGCTGGCCGGCGCTGAAGCGCGCGCTCATGCGCGGGCAAATTGTCATCGAAGATGCGTCCCGCTTCGTCGGACTGACCACGACGGTGTCGCTGCAACCTGACCCAATTCCTCTCGACGTCAAGGTCGTGTTGTTCGGCGAGCGGATGCTGTACTATTTGCTGTCGTCACTCGACCCGGACTTCGTCCAGTACTTCAAGGTACTGGCGGATTTTGACGACGAAATCGACCGCACGCCGTCGGGTGAGGCTATGCTCGCGCGACTCGTTGGCACAATAGCATCCCAGGAGAACATGCTGCCACTGGACCGCGAAGGCGTCGCGCGTATCATAGAACAAGCGGCACGCATAGCGGACGATTCACGCAAGCTGACGCTGCTGAATGAGCGGCTGCACGATCTGATTGCCGAAGCCAGTCACTGGGCGGCTAAGAGTCACCGCGATGTTGTCACGCGGCAAGACATAGAACAAGCAATCACGCAACAGCTGCGTCGTGTGGGTCGGGTCAAGGAGCGTGGTGCGGAAATGATCCTGCGCGACATCGCGCTCATCGAAACATCGGGCAAGCGCTTGGGCCAGATAAATGGCTTGTCCGTGATGAGCTTGGGCGACCACAGTTTTGGCCGACCCTCACGCATCACCTGTCGTGTGCGTCCCGGTGGCGGTAGGATCATCGATATCGAGCGCGAGGTGGCGCTTGGCGGTCCGCTGCATTCAAAAGGCGTGCTGATTCTGTCCGGATTTCTGGCTGGCCGCTACGCTATGGATGTCCCGATGTCGCTTTACGCCAGCCTCGTGTTCGAGCAATCCTACGGAGGCATCGATGGCGACAGCGCGTCGTCTGCCGAGCTTTATACGTTGATGTCCGCGTTGGGGGAGCTGGCGCTGCGGCAGGACCTCGCGGTTACTGGGTCGGTCAACCAGCATGGCGTGGTGCAAGCGATCGGCGGCGTCAACGAAAAGATCGAGGGATTCTTCGATATCTGCAACGCGCGCGGCCTCACCGGCACACAAGGCGTGTTGATACCGGAGGCAAATACACAGCATCTGATGCTGCGCAATGATGTTGTGACTGCGTGCAGGGAACGCAGGTTCGCTGTCTACTCTGTACGGACGGTCGATGAAGGCATCGCCTTGCTTACCGGCATGCCTGCCGGCGAGCGCGGAACGGACGGACAATATCCGGAGGGATCGGTCAATAGGGCGGTGGAGGAGCGGCTCCGGGCGTTCGCTGAGGCACGCAAGAAGGCCGGCGAAGCACAGGCAAGGATCGATAACACATGAGCGCTACCATAGAACGCATGGTTCGCCGCCGGCTGGTACTGGAAGTCTGCCACGGGTGTGCCGATATGCAGACTATGCGCACGGCCGTACGGTTTGCGTCGATGCTCGACCTCGGTTTGCACGGCCTGTTTATCGAGGACACATCGATGCTGGCGTTGGCGGAACTTCAATTTGTCCGTGAGATTCGCCTGCCAACGTATGAATGGCGGGCTATCGCCGCCGATCGCATGCAGGCCGAGTTGCGTCATGCCGCAGCCGAGGCCCGTCGCATGCTCAACGAAGTCGCGGCGGCGAGTGGCGTGCCCAACGCATTTGAGATCCTGCGCGGCGAGCCGGGTGACATGATCGCTGCCACGCTGTCGGCCGATGATGTTGTCGTTCTTGCGACACCGGCTAACGCTGGCAGACGCTTAGCAACCGGTTTCGCCCGCCTGTACGAAGCAGTAGACCAATCACCGGCCTCGGTATTGCTGCTGCCCGTGGGCTTTGCACCGCGCCATGGTTGCATCGTCGCGCTTCTGAGCAGCGCGGACGACCCGAGCCTGGATCCAGCCGTACAGATCGCCGTCCGTGCGAAGGAGGATCTCCTCCAGCTGTTGCCGCAGGATGGGGAGTATATTGTGAGGGATGCGGAAGAGCACGCGGTGGCACTGGGCATGACGCGGTTGCATGTCATGGCGCGTCAGCTCTCAGCGTTGCAGGCAGAGGACGTACTACACGCACTAGGCCATGGGCGTGATCAGCTGATCGTGGTGACCCGCCATGCCTGCCCTGCTGGCGAAATCGTCGAGGCGTCGCGCATCGCGGCCACTCGCGGTATTCCAGTGTTATTGGTGGCACCTGGCCAAGCCGGTCACGCGCCGTCGGGCGGAGCCAGCCGCGCGAAGGCGTCCACCACAGCGGAGCGTGGCGCAGCGGGGTCCTCGGCGCAGTCATGACGCGCGCACGATTGGCTCATCGACGCGTACCAACCCTTCGAGGTCAATTGGCATGGTGCTGACGACGACATCGGCGGTGGTTGCCACGATAGTCACCACCGATGCGAGCAACCGCGCGTCGCGGTAACCCACCGTCGGCGGCAGCGTGCCGAGATGTGGATGATCGCGGAAGGTGCGCTGGAATTCAGCCGGCACAAAGGGGCTAGCTGAGCCATCTCTGATCCTGCAGCTGACGTCGGGCCGCGTCGAATGCATCGTGGATGGCAACGTACAGATTCTCGTGCTGGTGGTTGGCGTCGTTGCCACGGGTTACCAGCACGTGCCGACCGGGCACGGCAATGTCGATGTGCACCTGGTAAAGCTTGCCCTGGTGACGGCGGCGGTGCGTGGCTCCCAGCGTCACACGGCATGACGCGATGCGATCGGTGACGTCATCGAGTTGGACCGCGCGGCGGCGCACCTCTGCCTCTGCCGGCCCGGACGGGTCCATGCCGCGAAACATGATCGAGAGATTGAACGGCATTCGGTCCTCCAACGGTGAACATCGGACCGAAGTTTAATGACCGGAACAAAGATCCGGCCTTGATTTCGATCAACCCGCCTGCCGGTGGCCCAGCTCTCGGTCAAGCGACAGCATATCCAGCAGGTCCCGAGAGGACAGGATGCCGCGCAGCCATCCCTGCTGGATGACCACGAGTCGGCTGTGGCCCGTCCGCCGCATTTGCTCGAGAGCGGCGAACGCGTCTGTCTCCGGCGTCACCACATCGTCGTGTGACAATGGCCGCATGATCCGCACGATCGGTACCATCGGCCACTGCGCGCGGTCGATCGCAACGGCCTGGCGGGTCTCGACCGTGCCGAGCACGTCGCCGTCACGAGTAACCGGAAACCAACGATGGTGGTGGTGATAGACGTAGTCATTAATAAAGTCTTCGATGGATAGTTCCGGCGATACGGTCTGCGGATTGGGGTTCATCACCTGGCCGACGGGGATGCGCGTGAGGCGTGCTCGGGCGGCCGCCTCGTTGGAACTTGCGGCGGCGGCACCGCGCAGGAACATGCCGATGAGGAAGCGCCAGATCCCGCCAACGAAATCGCCCTGGACGATCTCAAGCAGGCCGAGGGCGATCAGCACGATGCCGAAGATGTTGCCGGCGCCGGCGGCGATCCGGGTGGCCCACAGGTAATCGCCTCGCCAGCCCCACAGTGCGGCGCGCAGCACCCGGCCGCCGTCCAGCGGGAACGCGGGGATCAGGTTGAAGAGCGCCAGGATGCCGTTCAGCATGCCGAGATACCAGAGCACGGCGGTGACGGCCGGCGGACCGTCGGCGTCACCGATCAGCAAAAACGCGCCGACGCACAACGCGGACAGTACGAAGCTGGCCGCGGGGCCTGCAGCGGCCATCAGCAGCTCGTCGCGTGGGCGGGCAGGCTCGGACGTCATTTCCGCCACGCCACCGAAGATGAACAAGGTGATGCCACGGATCGGGAGGCCGTAGTGGCGTGCGACCAGCGAATGCGACATTTCGTGGAACACGATCGACAGCAGCAGCCCGATGGTGGAGGCGATGCCCATCAGCCAGTAGGTCGTGTTGGGCAGTCCGGGGGTGAGGCCTGGAAAGACGCCACTGGCAAGCGTCCAGGTGATCAGGATGCCAAGCAGCAACCAGGAGGCATCGATGTGTACCTCGAAACCGAACAGGGAAAACAGGCGTATGCGGTAGAAGAAAATGGGCGTCGGTCCTGGCGCTTGTGGGTTGGCAGACTACGGGCTTCGCTGGCGGTGCGGAAGCGGCGATGATGCTGGCCTTTCGGCAAGGAGACCCGCGATGTTTATCTTGGATGATCTGCCGCCCGCGATCGATCCCGTACTACTGGATGCGTTGCGTGCGGCGGAACCGGCCACGATCGGGCATTTCCGCCATGTGGGGTTCATGGATCCCGGAATCCGGCTCATGATTCCGGGCTATGTGCGGATAGCCGGCACCGCGGTGACGGTGCGCTGCTATGGCGCGGACACCGCGATCGTGCATTACGCCTTGGGCAAGCTGCGTCGGGGCGACGTCCTGGTGCTGGACCGCGCCGGCGACACCCGGCACGCAGCCTGTGGCGGAGGGGTGGCGTTCGCGGCGCGCGAGGCGGGATGTGTCGGCATCATCATCGACGGGCCGGCGACCGACGTGCAGGAGCTGCGGCAGTACGAGCTGCCGGTGTGGGCGCGCGGGCTGTCCGCGGTGACCGGAAAGCGGTTGTTCCAGCACGGTGAATTCTGCGTCGCCGTGTCCTGCGGCGGCGTCGCGGTCGAACCAGGTGACGCGGTGCTGGCGGACGAGAACGGCGTGCTGGTCATGAAGCCGCACGAAATTGCGGAGGCCGCCAAGCGCGCGGTGGACATGCAGAAGGCGGAGCAAACAACGCTGACGCGGCTGACGAAGGGCGAGAAGCTACCGGACTTCAATGGGACGAACGCACGGCTGGCGGAGATCATGAAGAATGAGCCTCGCCCGTGAAGCGGCAGACGGACCGACGCGTCGCGCCGCGGGTCCGCGTACCGCGACGGGCAGGCGGCTGAATTCGGCACCGCAACCCGCCGCAGCGCCCCGCTCCCTGGTCAGCGCGAAGGACGCGATCTACCGTCGCCACCAACCCAGCGCAGGGTATGGCAACCCCAGGTTCTCCCGCAGCGTCGCGCCCTGATAATCCTTATGGTAGATGCCGCGCCGTTGCAGCTCCGGCACCACGAAACGCACGAAATCCTCGAACGCGCCCGGAATATGCGTCGCGGCAACGACAAACCCATCGCAGGCGCGTTCGACAAACCATTTCTCCAATCGATCCGCCACATCCTTACCGCTGCCGACGATAGCCTCGCGGGGGCGGCCGCGACGGGTCACGTTGACGAAATCGCGCGGCGTGGGGTTACGGCCAGTCTCCCGCAGCACGCGGTCGCGCATCGCCTGCATGCCGGACATGCCTTCGATTTCCTCGTCGGTGAACGGCTCGTCCATCGCCTTCTTCTTGAAGTCAAAGTTCAGTGCCTCCGACAGCAGTGAGAGCCCGTCGACTTCGCGGTATAATGAGTCGACTAATGCCATCTTGTCCTCAGCTTCCGCCCGAGTCTCGGCCACGACAGGAAAGGCGATGGTGTTGACTGTCACGAGCTCCGGATCGCGGTTGTGTGTCGCCACGGCAGCCTTGAAATCTGCATATTGCCGCTTGCCGGATTCAAAATCCGGATAGCCAACGAACACCGTCTCCGCCCACCGCGCAGCGAACGTCTTACCACGATCGCTGGAGCCGGCCTGAATGATCACCGGATGCCCCTGCGGGGAGCGCGGCACAGTGAACGTTCCGTGCGAATTGAGAAATTTCCCATCGTACTCCAGCCGGTGCACCTTGTCGGGATGGGCGAACAACCCGGTCTCTTTGTCGATGACGACGGAATTGTCCTCCCATGAATCCCAGCAGGACATGACAATTTCCATGAACTCGTCGGCACGGTCATAACGCAGGTCGTGCGGCAGGTGCATTTCGCGGCCCATATTGTGCGCCTCGCCGTCGTTCACCGATGTCACAACATTCCATGCCACACGTCCGCCGATCATGTGATCCACGGTCTGGAAGCGGCGGGCGATGTCAAACGGTTCGTAGTACGTGGTCGAACCGGTCGCGCCAATCCCCATGTACTTCGTACCAAATCACATCGCGAGCAGTGTTGCCAACGGGTCCATCTTCACCACGCGCACGCCGTTCGCGACGACCTCGGCGGGGTTGCCACCGTAAATGTCGGGCATCGCCAGGCGATCATCGAAGAAGGACAATTGGAATTTTCCCTCCTCGAGCACCTGGCCGATCTTCTGATAATAGGCAGCGGTGGTGAAATCAGTGCGCGACAGCGGATGGCGCCAGGAGCTTGCCAAAATCGTGCAGTTCTGCGCCTGCAGGAAGCCAACCAATACCATCTGTCGCATCGTTCTGATTCCTTACAAAGCGTCCAGGTTCCACCGGACCGCCGCAATCACCGAGTCCAAGTCGCCTCGTCCGGACCGGCGATTGAGCTGCATCGGCGGACACCCCGGAGTGTCGCACCGCCCGGGTAGCCGGCGCCAGTCCAGCGCCAATGGCAGGCCCGGCCGGCCAGGCCTCCCGAACGCTCCGGCGGCATCGACGCGGGATCAGCGTCCCTTGAAAACCGGCCTGCGCTTTTCCAGGAACGCGCGGCGTGCTTCCTGCGCGTCCTCGCTCTTGCTCAGCATGACGGTGATGCCTTGTTCGAAGCGATAACCGTCGCGTGGCGGCATGTGCATCGTCGTGTTCATCGATTGCTTGGCATATCGGATGCCGACCGGGCTCTTCCCAGCGATCTCTTCGGCCAGCTTCATCGCTTCCGGCAGCAACTGATCCAGCGGCACGCAGCATTCAACGACGCCTGTGCGGTACAATTCCTCGGCGGGAACGCGCCAGCCGGTGTAGAACATGCGCCGTGCGCGGGAGCGTCCGAACAGGGTCTGCAACATTGCCGCGCCGCCGGCGAGGCCGACGTCGATTTCTGGCATACCGAGTACCGCGTTGTCCGCGCACAAAATGATATCACAGGCCGCGACGAGTCCGAGCCCCGCGCCGAGTGCCGGGCCGTTCACGGCGGCGATCACCGGTTTGGCGCATTCGTGGATGGCGTTGAAGCCTTCGCGCGCCAGACGATTGAAATGCCAGTACTCGCCGGGCGTATCCGGGTTCGGTCGCTCGCGCATGTCGGCGCCTGCGGAGAACATCTTGCCGGTGCCGGTCAGAATCGCGACACGCACGTCGTCGCGGTCTGTCAGCGCGTCGAACGCAGCGATCAGGTCCTGGCGGAATTCGGAGTTCTGGGCATTCACCGGCGGGCGGTCCATGGTCACAACGGCAACGTAATCCTGCACTTGCAGCCTGATGTTGCCGGCCATCGTGCGTTCTCCTGATTGGCAATGTTCGCAGCGCTGATTTACGCTAGGGGAAGGGAAGTAGCAGTGCAAGGAAGGTGGCGATGTCTATTTTCGCACAGGATCTTGGTCGGCGGCCGGCGAATTACGTGCCGCTGTCGCCGGTCTCCTTCCTGGTCCGCGCGGCGCGGGTGTACGGAACGCGCGTCGCGGTGATCCACGGGGCACGGCGATACACCTACGCAGAATTCCTCGAACGCGCGCGGCGGCTGGCTTCGGCTCTGGCGAGGTCGGGTGTCGGCAAAGGCGACACAGTCGCCATCATGGCGCCAAACATCCCGGAAATGCTGGAGGCGCACTATGCCGTGCCGATGCTTGGTGCGGTTTTGTGTTCCATCAACACGCGGCTGGACGCCGCCGCCGTTGCGTTCATCCTGGAACATTCGGAAGCAAAAGTGGTGCTGGTGGACAGCGAACTGTCCCCTGTGATGGCGCGGGCTCTGGCACAGACGGAACAGCGGCTGCTGGTGGTGGATATCGACGATACGGAGGCACCCCGCGGCGAGCGCATCGGATCGGTTGAGTATGAGGCGCTCACCAGCGCCGGGGACCCGTCACATCCGACGGCACTGCCGGACGATGAATGGCAGGCCATCGCGGTGAATTATACGTCCGGTACCACGGGCAATCCGAAGGGCGTGGTGCTGCACCATCGCGGGGCTTACCTCAATGCGGTGGGCAACGCGCTGATGTTCGGCTTGTCGCCACGCAGCGTTTACCTTTGGACACTGCCGATGTTTCACTGCAATGGCTGGACTTATACCTGGGCAGTGACGCTAGCGGGCGGCACGCATGTGTGTCTGCGCCGTGTCGACCCGGCACCAATTTTTGCAGCTATTGCCAAGCACGGCGTGACGCATATGTGCGGTGCACCTGTCGTGCTGTCGATGCTGATCCATGCGCCGGAGAGTGCGCGCCAACCTTTCACCCAGACGGTGCAGATCGCGACCGGCGGCGCCGCGCCGCCTTCCACCGTCATCGCGCGAATGGAGGCGATGGGATTTGCGGTGATGCATCTTTACGGGCTGACCGAAAGCTATGGCCCGTCAACTGTCTGCATGTGGCAACCGGGACTGGACGAGCTGCCGATCGAGCAGAAAGCCGGATTCATGGCGCGTCAGGGGGTGAACACGCCGACGCTGGAGGACGCGTTGGTGCTGGATACGACAACAATGCAGGCCGTGCCCGCGGACGGCGCGACGATGGGCGAGTTGATGCTACGCGGCAACACGGTGATGAAGGGGTATTTGAAGAACCCCTCAGCATCAGACGAGGTGTTTGCCGGAGGCTGGTTCCATACCGGCGATTTGGCGGTGATGCATCCCGATGGCTACGTGGAACTCAAGGACCGCGCGAAGGACATCATCATTTCCGGCGGGGAAAATATCTCGTCGCTGGAGGTGGAGGAGGTTTTGTACAAGCACCCGGACGTGATGGAAGCAGCGGTGGTGGCGCGGCCGGATGAAAAGTGGGGCGAGACGCCGCAGGCCTTCGTAACGCTCAAGCCGGACGCACGCGAGGTGACCGAGTCCGATATCATCGCCTGGTGTCGCACCCATCTGGCGCATTTCAAGTGTCCGCGCTTCGTCACCTTCGGGCCGTTACCGAAGACGTCGACCGGCAAGATCCAGAAGTTCGAACTGCGGGAGCAAGCCCGGACCCAGGGTTGAACCGGGGGCAGCTACCCGACGCCGCAACTACTGCGCCGGTTCGAGCACCTCGGTCTTCACCTTTCCCCTACCGAACGCCGGCATCACCTCCTTGGCGAACCGCTCCAGTTGTTCCAGCGCCTCGGACCTCGGCACTCCAACCGACAGGCTGACCGAGATGCGATCCAGAGCCGGATACTTCGCTTCCAGCGCCTTCAGGTGAGCGATGATCTCGTTCGCGTTGCCGGTCAGGAAGCCGCCGGCATTCACCGCGTCCTCGATGCTCGGCAGCTTCGCCATCGGCGCGCGCTTCGGATCGCGCATGATCTCAATCTGCTCCTCGGTCAACGCCCGCACCAGCCGCAGCTCGCCGAACATTTTCATGTTCTCTTCGTAGTATTTCGCCGCGCGCTTGATACCGTCCGCCTTGCTGTCGGCCATGTAAAAATGGAAGCCGAAGCACAGTCGCTCGCCGAGTTCGATGCGCTTGCCCATCTTGGCATGCGCCTCCTGCCAGCCCAGTACCACCTTGTGCATCGCACCGCCTTCGGCTGAACCGCCCCCGACCATGCCCTGGATGCCGTGCTTCGCCATGAACTCCATCGCGCGCGGCGTGCCGCCCTGAATTGGCTGCCATGTCTCCACCGGCAGGCGGAGTGGCCGCGGTACCAGCGTCAGTTCCTTCAGCGTGTAGCCGCGATACGGCACTTCCGGCGGTAGCGTGTAGTGCTTGCCTTTGTGGCTGAACGCCTCGTTGTTGAACGCCTTGAAGATGATTTCGGTTTGCTCTTCGTAGAGTTCGCGGTTGGCGGCCTGGTCGAGCAGAGGCGAGCCGAAGGTTTCGACTTCTCGCGTGTGGTAGCCGCGCCCCAGACCGAAGATCACCCGACCGACCGACAGGATGTCCGCCATCGCATAATCTTCCGCGAGCCGCAGCGGATGCCACATTGGCGTGATGTTGAAGCCACAGCCGATCTTCAGGTTCTTCGTGACGTGCGTCAGATGCAACGCCATCAGCAGCACGTTCGGTATGCACTCGGTGCCCTCGCGCTGGAAATGATGTTCCGCCATCCAAAATGCGTTGTAGCCAAGACCGTCCATCAGCACGGCCATCGACTGGGCCTTGTCCAAGGCCGTCGCGAGGTGCGCGTTGTCAAATCGCCGGTCGTTGATCGGCGTCCCGCCATAGCCGACGTTGTCCAGATCGACGTGTCCTGCGTAGAGGCTGTCGAATTTTGTGATCATGCCGCGTTCCTCCCGAGGAGCCGGATTGCCGCCAGCATGGTAGTGCCTGGGACTGGCCTGGCAACCAGTGCCCGGCTTGCCTCTCAAAGCGAGGCGGCCGCTCGCGCGGCATCGGAGGGAGCGCTCGCGTCGACTGATCCGCGCGGTCGTGGTGGTTGCGATGCTCGCCCGCACCACGCCCGGCGGCTATACCGGCACCGCCTACGCCGACAATGCCCGTCCGGGCGGCGCGCCGAGGCCACCAGTTCGAGCATCGCCATCATGTTCGCCGCCAGGCTGAACCCGCCGCTGTTCGGAGTCTCGGTCACCGCGCTCGGCGGACCCGCGCTGTTCTGCCGCGCGCGCCGCGTGCCGCGGGCGGGATGCATCGGCTCATTTGCCGGGACGCCGAAATGAGCCGCAAGCGGGATGGCCTGACCGACGCCGACCGTGCGGACTGGGCCGGCTACACCGCCGGGATCCGGCGGCTTGGGAAGCACGCCGCGTCGCCACCAGGTGCACCAGCGCCGGCGGACCGTGCCGAGCAGCTGCCGCGCGCGCCGAAGACGGCACACCTGCCCACCGTGGCGCCGGCACCGCTGACGATCGGCGAAGCGCCCGGCGGCGTGGACCGGGCGAGCTGGGAACGTTTCCGCTCCGGCAAGCTAGCGGCGAGCCGGACGCTGGACCTGCATGGCCTGACCGCACAGCAGGCGTTCCACGCGGTCTCGGAATTCCTGCGGGGAGCCCAAGCCGACGGGATGCGCTGCGTCGAGATCGTCACCGGCCGCGGCAGCCGCGGCGCTGGCGGCGTGATCCGCCGGGAGTTCCGGGACTGGCTGAACCGCCCGGATATCCGGTCGCTGGTGCTGGCGGCGGCGCATCCGCATCCTGCCAATCCGGGTGCGGTGAACGTGCTGCTGCGGAGGCCAAAAACCTTCCCGCGAAGCGAAAGAGATCAAGGTGCGGAACGCCGCGGGCGAGGATAGTTCGGACTCGCACACAGTGGCGTCGCGCGCGTTACGTCACCCGACCTCTCCGGCGGACCGCGCGGGAGAGGTTCCTTTGCGCCGGCTCTCCGTCCGCAACTGGCCACACGCTGCCAGAATGTCGCGTCCGCGCGGCGAGCGCACCGGTGCGGCGAAGCCCGCATCATTGACGATGCGGGCAAAGCGTTCGATCGCCACACGCGTGCTGGTCTGAAATGCGCTGCCCGGCCAGGGATTGAACGGGATCAGGTTCACCTTCGCCGGCATCCCGGCGATCAGTCGCACCAGTTCGCGCGCGTCCACCTCGCTATCGTTCACGCCGCGCAGCATGACGTATTCGAAGGTGATTCGCCGCGCGTTCGACGCGCTGGGATAGCGGCGGCAGGCAGCCATCAGATCGGCTATCGGATACTTGCGGTTCAGGGGCACCAACTCGTCGCGCAACGCGTCGCGCACGGCATGCAGTGACACCGCGAGGTTCACGCCGAGCTCCGCACCGGCGCGATCCATCATTGGCACCACGCCGGAAGTGGACAGCGTAACACGACGGCGCGACAGGCCGATGCCCTCGTTGTCCATCACAATGGTCATGGCCTTGGCGACGTTCGCATAGTTATACAGCGGTTCGCCCATGCCCATCAGCACGATGGTCGACAGCAAGCGTGGCGTTTCGCCCTTTGGCGACGGCCATTCGCCATAGGCGTCGCGCGCGGCCATGAATTGGCCGACGATCTCCGCCGCGCCGAGGTTGCGCACCAGGGTCTGCGTGCCGGTGTGGCAGAAGCGACAGGACAAAGTACAGCCGACCTGCGAGGAAAGGCAGACGGCGCCACGGTCTTCCTCGGGGTCGGGGATGTAAACGGTCTCCGCCTCCTGGCCGTCCCGGAATCTGAACAGAAATTTGCGGGTGTCGTCGTCACTGATCTGGGCCGTGACGGTGGTCGGGCGTCCAACGATGAAGCGCTCTGCCAACTTCGCCTGCAGGGGCTTGGCGATCGTCGACATGCGCGCGAAGTCAGTCACTCCCTGGTGATAGATCCAGTGCCAGAGCTGCTTGCAACGGAACGGCGCTTCGCCGATCGCGGCGAGTTCCGCGGTCAGTTCCTCGCGCGACAACCCGACAAGGTCGCGCCGGCCGTCCGGTAGTTGCGCTGGCGGCGGGTCGAACAGGGCGGACTTCGCGAGGACGCGCGCTCGCTCAGCTTCGGTGAGGTCAGGCGCGGTCACTTGGGTGGCGGACATGCCTTGACGACAGCAGCGTAGGCCGCGCTGAAGCCTTTCAGACTGAACGTGTCGGTCACCTGGTGGCCGTGCGGTCCTGGCGAGCGCGCAATGGCGCGCGCGCCACGCTGGAATGCCGCGACTGAGGCCTTGCCGTCCCGCGCGAAGGCGTTGCGCTCGGCCGTATAGAAATCGAGGCCGGTCCGGTCCACCTGCACGGTCACCGCGGCCTTGGGTGCGTACTCAAAGCCAGCCTTGATCGCGACGCCGTCGCGTTGGTCCGGACGCTGGGTCACCGTTAACACGACATCGCCGCGGCGCGGCAACGACGGCGTGGAGCTCTGCGCGCGGGTGAACGCATAGCAGACCTTCTGGCCGGCTTGCTCATAGGTGGCAGCGATCCAGTCACCAAATGTGCCGATTGCCGTGGGTCCATGGGCTGCCTGGTGCGCCGGCGGCTTGTGTGAGGGTTTGGCGGCAACGGCGGACAGGGACAGGCCGAGGCCGAGGGCGAGGGCCGTCAGGCAGACGATTCGGGTGCGCATGGCGGAAGAGATACGGCGGACGTTCTGGATGGACAACTCCCTGCGACAGGAAAATCGGGGCGTTTTGTCTGGTGCTCCCCGCGCACGGTGCACTCAGTACCTCAGGCCGCACGCAGCGTGACTGGTGCCTAACCCGCGTCTCGTAGTGCGGCGAGAGAGACGCGCCGACGGGCAGGTCCGGCACGGCCGGATCCGGGCTACCGGCGTGGCAGCGCGGTGATGAGGATGACGGGGCACGTCTGGACGTTCAGCGCGCACCACGCCCAGCCCTCGTAACCAGGACACGACCCGCAGGCACGCCGCGGCGGGCATTGGCCGCGGGCATGCGAAGTCCCGTGCGGTTCGTTCTGCTCTTTGTCAACAATGAGAGCAGTGATGCAGTCAGCTTCTGGTCGACGCCGTTCCGGCTTGGCTCTGCCGTCATCTGACGCGCGCCCTGGCCCGCGTTGCGGCCGTTCGTCGGCAACTGTGCGTGCTGCGAATCGTGGGCGGCTTCGAAGCGGTGCTGATCGCGGCTGTGCGCGACGGCGAGCTCGATTTCGTCATAGCCGAGTTCTGAACGATTGGGTTCAAGTATCCTGCAATTAGGTTGCAGGAACTACATTTCT
>JASHQG010000387.1 GCA_030037665.1 Acetobacteraceae bacterium | reverse complement strand
GCTCGCCTCCGATGCTTTCAGGCTCCGCCATGGTTATACGCCACGCGCCAGTGTGTCAACCATTAGGTACGGGCTTGCATAGTGGGAATAGTCGATGCCTGTTTGGTGCGGTCTCCCGGTGGAGGTGATTGACGCACGCCCCACTTGCGTGGAATCCTCCGCGCCGGACGGATGGTGGCGGGTTCGATCGCCGACATTTCACCAGACGCACGGCCGGTTCGTGCTCTGCCCACGGCATGCGACCTCGCGCCACGATGACACCGGGCCAGAAGGGCCGCCGACCCGATCCACCAAGATGCTTCAGGGCTGCACCAGCGAATGACGACGATCGCGATCGTGGGGGCGGGATTTAGCGGCACGCTGCTCGCGCTGCACCTGTTGCGGCGGTGTCCGCCGCCAACCCGTCTCATCCTCATCGAACGAAACAGCCAGTTCGGCCGCGGCCTTGCCTATTCCACGGGCAATGCAAGTCATATTCTGAACGTCCCTGCCGGCCGCATGAGCGCGTTTCATGATCGCCCTGATCATTTTGTGACGTGGCTGCGCGAGCGCGACGCGGAAGGCGGGAACGCCGATCCGGGCGCGTTCGTTCCCCGGCAGGTGTTCGGCGCCTATGTCCGCACGCTGTTGAACGACGAGATCAAGCGATCCGGGCGGGATCGGCTGGAACTGGTGCGCGGCCTCGTCACGCGCATCGACCGTTCCTCGCGGCCGCTGACCTTGACGCTGGATCGCGATCGCACGCTTAACGCCGATTTCGTGGTGCTCGCGTCCGGCAATTTTCCGCCGGAGCCGATGCCGGTGGCCACTCCCGCGTTCTACGACACGCCGTTCTACCGCCCCGATCCGTGGGCGGCGAACGCGTTGTCGGATCTGGCGCCGGACAAGGCGGTTCTGTTGATCGGCACCGGTCTGACCACGGTGGACGCCGTCATCTCCTTGCTGGATCAGGGCCATCAGGGCGCCATTCTCGCGTTGTCCCGGCGCGGGTTGCTGCCTCGGCGGCACGTCTCGGTGCCACGACCGCCGCCCGAGCACGCGCCGTTCCCGACCGCGCTCAATCTCTTGACCCGATCTCTCCGTCGGGAAGCGGCGCGGGCGATCGCCGGCGGAAGCAGTTGGCAACCCGTCATCGACGAACTACGGCCGTTCACGGTGGACCTCTGGCAGAGCATGTCATTGCCCGACCGGCGCCGGTTTCTGCGGCATCTGCGTCCCTGGTGGGACGTTCACCGGCACCGCATGGCGGGCGCTGTCGCCGATCGGATCGATGCCGCCCGCGCGCGAGGCCAGTTCCGTGTCCTGGTCGGCCGCGTGCGCGATTATGCGGTGGGCGGCGATCAGGTGAACGTCGCGTATCGTCCGCGCGGCGACGAGAGGAGTGCCACCATCACGGTCGAGCGGGTGGTCAACTGCTCGGGTCCCGGCGCGGATTATGAGCGCATCGGTGAGCCATTGTTTCGCAACCTTCTCGCCGAGGGCGTGGCTCGCCCCGATCCTCTGCGTCTCGGGCTGGACGTCACAAGCAATGGCGCGTTGCTGGATCGAAGTGGTGCGATCTCGCGCCGCCTGTTCGCCATCGGACCGGTCACAAAGGGCACCTTCTGGGAAATGACGGCTGTGCCCGACATAAGACGCCAGGCGGAGCTTCTGGCCGAACACCTCGCGGGCCTGGTACGCAATGTCGCGCCTGCCGCCGTCGAGCGGACGTCACATGCCAGCGAACAAGGGCGTTGAGAGATAGCGCTCGGCGAACGACGCAGCGATCCCAACAATGAGCTTGCCGTTGTTTTCCGTCAGCGCCGCGAGGTCGAGCATGGCGTGCAACACGGCACCCGAGGAGATACCGATCGGCAGGCCCTCGATCGCCGCACAACGCCGGGCGGCGGCGAAAGAATCGGGTTCGGACACAGGACGTACTTCATCGAGCAGATCGCGCTGCAACACGGCAGGGGTGAACCCCGCGCCGATTCCCTGAATGCGGTGCGGCCCTGGACTGTCGCCTGTCAGCACCGCGCTTTCCTGCGGCTCGACCCCGATGACCCGAAGTCCCGGGCGGCGCGGCTTCAGCGCACGAGCGATGCCGGTCAGCGTGCCGCCGGTGCCGACACCGCCCACCACAAGATCCACCTCGCCTCCGGTATCCGCCCAGATTTCCGCGGCCGTCGTGGCTTCGTGCGCGGCCGGATTGGCGGCGTTGTCGAACTGGCGCGCGATCCAGGCGCCTGCGGTGCGTGCCAGAATTGCCTCCGCGCGCGCGATGGCGCCGGGCATGCCCTGGCGGGCCGGCGTGAGTTCGACGCGCGCGCCCAGCAAATGCAGCATTTTGCGCCGCTCCGCGGAGGCACCGTCCGGCATGACCACGACCAGCTTGTAGCCCTTGGCCGCGGCAACGAAAGCGAGCGCGATGCCGGTATTGCCTGAGGTCGGCTCCACGATGGTGGTTTTGCCCGGCGCGATCTGACCCGCCTGTTCGGCCGCTTCAACCATCGCGAGACCGATCCGGTCCTTCACCGAACCGAGCGGGTTGAAGAATTCGAGCTTGAGCGCAATGTCGGCATGCAGCCGGTCAGCCTGTTTCAGTTTTGGCAGCATCACGAGCGGCGTTCCGCCGACCAGATCAAGCACGCTTGGAAAGATTCTGCCGCGTGGCGAGGTCGGTCGAATGCCGGGAGCGGTGGCGTGTTTCGACGCCTGGGATGGCCCGACCGCCCGGACGCGCCTTCGTGCAGGCGGCATTGCTCAGATCACGACGTTCAGCGGCTCGCTGACACGACGGCGGATTCCGGCCTTGGCCGCGCGGCGTAGCAGATCGTCCACCGTCATCGCCTGCGTTCGTTCAAGCAGCGCCGAATCGAATTCATCCCACACAGGCCCGATGACCGCCTTTTGCAGACGCTCGTTCAACGCGGGTTCGGAATCCTCGAGCGTGTTCAAGCCAGCCGCGATGACGTCCGACACCCCGATGAGCCGAGGCAGGCGGGCCGATCGGTAATCACCGTGCGGACCACGTGTGCTGTCGAGCAGATGCCCGCGGGAGAGTGTCTGAAGCAGCGGTTCCAGCGGTCGGCCCGACATGCCGGTTCGCTCGGCGCGTTCGGCATTGCTGACGACGGCTTCGTTGCCGCTGTTGAGCGCGACGTCGAGTACGATTGCGACGGCGATCATTCCACGATCACGGCGCGTAAGGAACACGTTCTTTTCCACGCTCCCTCCCAAGGCGGACCGCATAACGCATACCGACAGACCCAGCAATACCGTTTCGTCGGTCGCCGTGTCCTTGGGTCGTTGTACTCCTGGCTCTGCCGTGACGCGAAAATCCTTGCGACTGGCGCGATGGACCGCGCTCCGGCCGGAGCCGCATCCCGCTGGCCGACGCGGCCTGCGGAAGCATCCCGACAGGAGGCTGACCGCCGGCCCTTTAACGGCGACCAGACGTGGAAATAATATAATCCTTGGCACAATCGTGCGATCAGCTGGAACGAGGCGACCGCCTGAGCCCAGGTGGCTGGTGGGGGTCGTTTCCTGCCTGACGGGGCGACGCCTCGTGGCGTCGCCGGGCGCAGGCCGCCTATTTCGCTGACGGCGGGCTGTCCGACCAAATCTACATGCCGGGGAAGTGACTCACCGTTCCACTCTGCCCGGGTTTGGCGGCGCGTTTCGTATGACGCTCAGATCGCTGACGCCGATCGTGCCGTTGCCCCTCGCGGCACTGCGCGCGTGGTCATGGCCGCTCTGCTGTGCCGGCATCT
>JASHQG010000386.1 GCA_030037665.1 Acetobacteraceae bacterium | reverse complement strand
ATCCTGGAGCGAGCGAAGGACGGCCCAGCGGCGGATCACATAATCGACGCGGATGCGATGAAGACCGCGACACAACCTGGCCGGATGATCGGCGCGACCGCTTTTGTTGCCGGGTGCCGGCAATTCGGCCACCGGCCGGCGATGCACCACACCGGCCGCATTGCGTGAATGCAACCGGAGGCGCACGGAGCGCAGTGCTTGGGCGGAGCTGTTCCGGCCCGGTTGCGGGAGCCTCTGGCGAGCGGCTGGTCCGGAGCATGCCGGCCGCGACGCCGGACCAGCGCGCTCGCTGTGTCACTGCCAGGTGTCCTTCTATGCGGCAACGCGATCGCACGGATCGCAAATTTCCTCTTGCGAGACCGGCCCCCTTTCCCCATGTTCCGCCTCTTCTTGGCCCCAGGGGATGCCGCGCTGGGTGTTTGCGCGCGTCCAACAGGCCGTCTGCTGGCAGGGAAGGGTGTGATAGATGGACGGATACAATCCATCGCTCGATCCGCTGGGGATGGTCTCGGAACTTCCGAGCAGCAACCAGGCGTCTGAGGGGCCGGAAGCCCAAAAGGATTATTTCGTCGAGAAGGACGGCGTGAAGTTTGCCGGTACGCATCTACTGGTCGACTTCTGGGGTGCGCACAATCTCACCGATCCGTCGTTGATTGATGTCGTGCTGCGCGAGGCGGCGGAGGCGGCGAACGCGACGGTGTTGCACAGCCACTTCCATCATTTCGGGCCTGACGGCGGCGTGAGCGGCGTGTTAGTTCTGGCCGAGAGCCACATCTCGATCCATACGTGGCCTGAGCGCAACTTTGCCGCGGTCGATATCTTCATGTGCGGATCCTGCAATCCGTATGAGTCTCTGCCGGTGCTGAAGGCTGCCTTTCAGCCCAATTCGGTGCTGCTGGCCGAACAGCGGCGCGGGCTGCTCGCTTAGCCTGGTTTTGGTTCGGTTTTCCCGCTTTGCGGGCACGGTCGAGGCGCCGTGGGCGGCGGGTGATGGGCCTCCGGGCACGGGCGCTGCGGGGGCACAGCCCTTGCGTGCATCACGTCAGGCCGCGATCCCGTTCGTCCACCGGAAGACGCTTTTAGAAACTTGGATGCTGCATGAGCACTGATGTCTGGCTGAATGAGGCGCTCTATCCGGCCTGGGGCCAGCGCTTTCTGGTGAAGCGCGAACTCGCCCGCGTGCAAAGTGACTTCCAGGACATCGTGATCTTTGAGAGCTTTTCGCACGGCCGCGTCATGGTGCTGGACGGCGTTGTCCAGATCACCGAAGCAGACGAGTTCGTCTATCAGGAAATGCTGGCGCATGTGCCGCTGCTGGCGCACGGCGCGGCCGAGAAGGTGCTGATCATCGGTGCTGGCGACGGTGGTGTGCTTCGCCGCGTGCTGCAGCATCGAACGGTCAAGCGTGCCGTGATGTGCGAAATCGACGGAGAGGTAATCCGTCTGGCGAAGGCGTTCCTGCCCGAGATTGCCGGTGATGCGTGGAACGATGCGCGCGCCGAGGTAATTGTCGGTGACGGTATCGACTATCTGAAACGTGCCCGCCACGCGGCATTTGACGTGATCATCGTGGATTCGACCGATCCCATTGGCGTTGGCGAGGTGTTGTTCTCCGACTCATTCTACGAGAACTGCGAACGCGTCCTGACACCCCGCGGTCTGGTGGTGAACCAGTGCGGCGTGCCGTTCATGCAGGCGGCGGAGTTGCGTGAGACCAGCCTACGGCGGGCAAAGTTCTTCCCGCATGTGACGGCCTACGTCGCTGCCGTGCCGACCTATGTCGGCGGTTTCATGACGCTGGGCTGGGCGGGGAAGGATGCGTCGCTGACGTCGATCGGCGTTGAGGAAATCCGGTCGCGTGCGACCGCTGCCGGTATTCTGGGAACGACGCGGTATTGGACGCCGGAGATGCATGTCGGCGCATTCATCCTGCCGCCCTATATCGCGGCAGTGCTTGACGCGGCATGACGGCCGCCATGCGCGATGGTGGGCGTCATGCCGGCCGCCCAGGTCCGTGCGTCCTGCGTGAGGCGTTGGCGTGAATGCTCGGGAAGGATCCGGCCGTGGCGAAAGGCCGCAGTTACGCCGCGCTCTCCTCGGGTGTGCGTGAGGCGAGGTGCTGAGGCCCGCGCAGCAATGCCTTGCGCGCTTCCCATTCGACGCGCGGCTCGAGCCTTTCAAGGAACTGCACCTCGCCGCCGGCCAGCGACGCGACCGGCACACCGTCGCGATACAGCACGCGGTTGCCGGTCAACGCTGCTAGCCGCGGCCCCGGGGTGATGATGCCGACCAGGTTGAGCGGATCAGCCCCGGACAACGAAATCCAACCGCCGGCCGAACTCTTGCGACGTGTCTCACGTAGCAGCCCGATGGCATCCGGCAGCGCAAACTGTTCGCCCGAAAATCCTGCCACAAAACGTCCGCCGCGGATTTCCCCGCGCGCCTCGAGCCGCCGATAGACGCGCAGCAGATCGCGCCATGGCGGCAGCCAGTCCGCCTCGCGCGCCAGAAGCCGCCAGAACACCAGGCCATAACGGTACAACAATGACCAGGCCGCGTGTTCGGTTGCCTCGGCGCTACCCGCGGTCGAACCACGGCGCGCGAGCGCCCAACGGCCGGCATCTTCCATGCCGAACGCGACAGTGCGGCGACGGCGACGCCCGCTTGCAGACGGCCGCCGCTGGTCCGATGGCACGAGGAGCACGCGCAATCCGGCGAAACTGTCGGAGGCGACGACACCGAGTGCGACCAGTTCCGCCAGCGCTTCCTCGACCTGTGGGCGCAGCAGGCGCGTACCATCGACGATTTCGTCGAAGAATGACGCGCCGTTGTCGCGGACGAAGTCAGCAACGGTCTGTGCCCGTACGCCCGGCTGTGGGGTGTCTGGTGTCGGCGATAACGCTGACCACAATGGTGCGTGCCTCCGCGGCAACAGCGTAATCGGCGTGGTACGCACTGGCGTTGTGCCGCGGTCGCTGTTGGCGCGTCCGCTGCGCGGCGTCAGCCGTGCCCAGCTGATCCGGCCGGAAACGGATAGATCGTCGAGCCACGCGGGTTCGTAATCAGCTAGGCGGGCGGGCAGGATTTCCGCTTCCCAGGCCGCGGCCGGCGCTTCGAAGCCTTCCAGCTGCGCCACCGCGACCGGGACTGAGTCCGGCCCCTCCATGCGCGCATCGTCGCAAACGTGTTGCCATGAGAACAGGAAACGCAGGAAGTCACGCGCCGCAACCGGTTCGATCTCGGCACGCAGGCGTTTGACGGTGTAGCGGTGGATACGCGCAAGCAGACGTCGCTCGCACCATTCGTCGTCGTTCTTGCCGGCTGAGAAACGGCCCCGCATGGCGAACCCTTCGACCTCCAGCACCGTCAGCGTCGCGGCGATGTCGTCGGGCTCGACACCGAGCGTTGTCGCCAGCGCGCCGGGCGTGACTGGGCCCTGGCCTTCCAGGCGTCCGCGCAGGATCTCCACCAGCGCTTCCTCGCGTGACCAGTCGCGCGCATAGGCCGCGGGCGCGGCGATCGTCGGGGACAGCGTCGCAACCGGCCAAACCGCACGGCACTGCGGGAGACGCTCGGCGGCGATCCACAATGCGGCGTGCGGTGTTTGCAAAAGGCTGACGCGGCGGTCGCGGGCCAGCGCCATCAGCCATTCAGTCCAGTCTGGCTCCGCATCGGCCTCGGTCGCGCTGATGCAGCCGAGCCAGGCCAATGCATCGTGCAATTCGTCGGCATTCGTCGCATCCGGCCAGGCTTCGCTCTGCACGCGGGCGATGGCTTCCGGATCGAGGCGACCGATATCAGCGGCGGACTCGGGGTCGAGCCAGCGCCGCGCCATCACGGCCTGAGTGCGCCGTTCCTCCAGCGGCGCGTCATCCAGAAAGGCGTATGGCCGCGCGGTCAGTACCTCCGATGCCAGGGGCGAGGGCTGCGTCAGGTCCCGTGCCACCACCTGGACGTCGCCTGCCTCGATCCGGCGCAGGAGGCGTTCCAAGCCGGCAATGTCCATCGCGTCGTTCAGACAGTCGGCGATGGTCTGGCGCACCAGCGGATGGTCAGGAATTTCCGGCTCCCCGACAAGATTTTCCGCGCAGGCGAGTTGATCGGGGAAGATAGCGGAGATCAGATCCTCGGCCTGCATGCGGATGAGCGGCGGCGGGACCTTCTTGCCGCCGCGCAGCCGCGGCAGTGCCAGCGCAACGCCGGCCACCCAGCGCCAGCGGGTGATGAACATCGGCGCGTCGAGCAATGCCTGGATCAGGATCTCGCGCACGGTATTGGAATTCAGATAGCGCGCGACCTCCGCCAGCTCGAAGCTGTGCGCGGTGGTCAGCGACATGACGATGTTGTCCTCGGTTGCCGCGGCCTGCAGCTCGAAATTGAACTTGCGGCAGAAACGCTTCCGCAGTGCGAGGCCCCAGGCACGGTTAATGCGGCTGCCGAAGGGGGAATGGACCACGAGCTGCATGCAGCCGACTTCGTCGAAGAAGCGTTCCAGCACGATCGTGTCGCATGTCGGCAGGCACCCTAGTGCGGCGTTCGCGCCCGCCAGATATTCCAGCACCTGTTCGGCCGCAGGCCGGGCAATGCCGCGCTCGACAAGCCAGTCCAGCGTGTCCTCGGGGTTGCGGCGGAGATGGTCGGCCACACCGGCGCGCAGCCGTGACACGGACTGCGACAGTTCGTCGCTGCGACCAGGCGCCTCACCCAGCCAGAATGGAATGGTCGGTGAAGCGCCGTGCGCGTCTTCCACACGTACCGTGCCGCGTTCGACGCGCAGGATGCGATACGCCGTGTTACCGAGCTGGAACACGTCGCCGCCCATGCTTTCGACGGCGAAATCCTCATTCACCGTGCCAACGATATGGTTCTCGGGTTCCAGCAGCACCTGATAGTCGGCGTTGTCCGGAATCGTGCCTCCGGCAGTCAGGGTTGTCAGCCTCGCGCCGCGGCGGCTGCGCAGCATGTGGTGCACCGCGTCGTGATGCAGCAGCGCACCGCGTCGTCCGTGACGTGTGCTGAAGCCGTCGGCCAGCATCTGCACTGTCGCGTCGAAATCCGCACGCGGCAGGTTGCGATATGACCAGGCGCGGCGGATTGTGGCGAATAACGCATCTTCGTGCCAATCGCGCCCAGCGACTTCCGCGGCGATCTGCTGGGCCAACACATCGAAGGGCGCGTCGGGCAGAATCAGCCGGTCGAGCTCGCCCCGGGCGGCGCTGTCAACCAGCGCCGCACATTCAACGAGATCATCGCGTGACAACGGGAACAAGCGGCCTTTCGGCGTGCCGTTGACCGCATGGCCGGACCGGCCGACGCGTTGCAGGAAACTCGCAATCGAGTGTGGTGAGCCGAGCTGGCACACCAGATCGACATCGCCGATATCGATGCCAAGCTCCAAAGACGCTGTTGCCACCAGCGCCTTCAGCTCTCCGGCCTTCAACCTCTGCTCTGCATCCAGCCGCTGCTCTTTTGCCAGGCTGCCGTGGTGCGCGGTGACATGCGCCACGCCGATCCGGTCGGACAGCTGCCGCGTTACGCGCTCTGCCATACGGCGCGTGTTGACGAAGATCAGCGTGGTGCGATGCGTGTCGATCAGTTGCGCGAGGCGGTCGTAAACTTGCGTCCACACCTCGGCGGACATGACGGCATCCAGCGGCGAGTCGGGAACTTCCAGAGCGACGTCGCGCGCGCGGGAATGGCCCGTGTCGATGATCGTGCAGGGCGCGGCCTGTTTGCCGGCCGCGTTGGCGCCGACCAGGAAACAGGCGACGTCCTCGATCGGTTTCTGCGTCGCCGATAGGCCGACGCGCAGCAAATGGCCGCCACACAATGCCGCCAGACGCTCAAGCGACACGGCGAGATGCACGCCACGCTTGTTCGGTGCGACTGCATGGATTTCATCGACGATCACGCTGCGCGTGGTCGCGAGCATGCGGCGGCCGGACTCGGATCCGAGCAGGATGTAGAGGGATTCAGGGGTCGTGACGACGATGTGGGGCGGACGGCGGCGCATCTTCTCGCGTTCGCCGGGGGGTGTGTCCCCGGTGCGGACCCAGGTGCGGATTGCCAGTTCCGGCAGACCCCGCGCGCGAAGTTCTGCCGCGATCCCGGCAAGCGGCGCTTCCAGGTTGCGCTGGATGTCGTTCGACAGCGCCTTCAAGGGGGAAACGTAAACGACCTGGGTTTCGTCTTTCAGTTCGCCGGCCACCCCCTGCCGCACCAGCGAATCGATCGCGGCGAGGAATGCCGCGAGCGTCTTACCGGAGCCGGTCGGCGCAGCGATCAGCGTGTGCCTGCCGGCCTGGATCGACGGCCACGCCTCCGCCTGCGCTATCGTGGGTGCCGGAAATGTGCCGTCAAACCACCCTGTGACCGCCGGGTGAAAGATGGAAGCGGGGGACATCGGACGGATCACGATATGGGAAGATGGAGATGTGGACGACAGCGATATGGGTTGCCGACGAACGACATCCAACCCGCCACTACCTCCGCTGCACCAGCTCCACCATGATCCCTTCCGGCCCGCGAACGAACGCGAGACGTGTGCCGGGATTGCGGGTCAGCGGCCCGATCACGATGTCGGCGCCCTTCTGGCGGAGTTCCTCGCAGGCAGCGTCCACGTCATCGACCGTCAGGCCGATGTGTTCCAGTCCATAGTATGGAAACGCCGGTGCCTCGTTCATCCGGTCAAGCGGATGTGGCGGTGCGATCAGCACGCGCTGGCCGCCGAGCTGCAGCGAGATGCGCATCTGGCCCGGATACAGCGTGCCGGGTGGATAAAGGTCGCGCGTTGCCGTCGCGCCGAACATGGATTCGAAGAAGCGCGCGGTCGCGTCGGGATTGGGGCTGCGCAGGTGCACATGGTCGTAGCGGTATTCGCGCATGGCTTGGCCTCCACTAACGAACGGATTCGTAACGAAATCGGTTGCCGTCGGCACGAACGCGGGCGGTGGTCGGGTTGGGGAAATGGATCGGCTGGACCACCGTGCCGGTGTCCGCGACCGAACCCCCGAACCTGCGGCGAGACGCCGCGGCTTCCTTCGCATCCCAGTCGAATATGGTAGACCAGTCCGGCTCGCGGCATTGCAACGCGTGGTGCATCAAATCACCAGTCATCACCGACCGCTGTCCGCGGGACTTGATGATGACACAGCAACGGCTCGGTGAATGCCCCACCGTCGGCGTCAGCCACACCGTGGCTTCCAATGAGTAATCGTCGTCAGCCAGCAGAGCCTGGCCGGCCTCGACGATGGGCAGACAATTGTAGAGCCGGACGTTATCGGATGGATTGTCGCCGCGCTTCGTTGCCTCTTCCCACGCAGGGTATTCACGCTCGTGGAATACGTATTTCGCCTTGGGGAAAGTCGGCACCCAGCGGCCATTCCGTAATATCGTGTTCCAGCCGCAATGGTCGATGTGCAGATGAGTGCAACGCACGTAGTCGATCGCATCGAATTGCAGACCGGCGGCACGAAAGCCGTCGAGCCAGGGTCGCTTCGGAAAGTCCATCGGCGCGGGACAGCCTCTGTCGTCGCCCGTGCCGGTGTCGACCAGGATGCCGTGCTTCGGAGTACGCACAACGAATGTCTGGTATGTGATCACCATGCGATCCGATGCGGGATCATCAACAACTGGGTCGAGTTCCGCGAGGTGGCGCTGGCCGATATCCGGATCACAAGCGGGGAACATATCCCGAGGGCGGCGCCAGGGTCCGTCACATTCGATGATGCTGGTGATAATGACGTCGCCGATGGTCAGGGTCTGCATGGCGGTTCTCCTAAGTTTATTTCAAATACTGGGGAACACAGATAAACGCGGATATAGTGCTGGCCCGTGGCCTACTGCGGTGCACGACGCACCATTCGGATGCACGTCAATTGCGGAAGTCAATCAGCCCGTCGATGCCGGCTTACAGTTCCAACCGATAGAACCGGCTGGCTGTCCCCGAAAACAATGCGGCCTTCTCTTCTGTGCTGGCGCCGCGTGCAAGGATTTTGCAGGCGTTCCAAAACGGTGCGTAGGCGTAGGAACCTTTGTCCACCGGGAAGTTGCTTTCGAACATGCAGCGCGACGCACCGAATGCTTCGATGCAGGTCTCGACATAAGGCTTCCATGCTGCGGCCAGCGTGTCCGACGACGGCGGATCAGCTTTTTCGTGGAAGTCGAAGCCGTTGATGCGCATTGCCATGCCGCCGAGTTTCACCGCCACGTTCGGGCACTGTGCCAGTGCGCGGATCGATTGGGACCAATTGGCGAACACCTCCTGCCGTTTGCCGGCATACGCGCCGACTGCCAACGGCCCGCCCACATGGTTCAGACAGATCCCTGTGCTGGGAAATGCCCGTGCCAGTGCGGTGAGGTCCTCGATCTGCGGATGATAGAGCCACGCATCGAAGCTGAGGTTTAGCGGCGCCAGGCAGGCGAAGCCTTCGCGGAACGTTTGATCGGCCATCAGGCCCGGTGGTGGCGAGTAGGCGGGGTTCATCAGCGTCTGGTCGGCGTCGTAGGCGGTGATGTGCCTGATGCCGCGGAAGTGTCCGCCCCCGGCCCGGATATGCGCCTCCAGTACGGCACTTGCGCGACCGCCGAGGCAGAGATCGACATGACCGACGATGCCGGCGCAGACCGTCGTCTTGCCGTACTGGCCGGAGGCGCTCATCGCCGCGACGCCGTTGACGAATTCGGTCTCGCCGACCGGCTTCATCTCGTCGGGCCCAGATGCGCGGTGCATCGAGCGGCACTGCACGAACACGGTGGCAACGATATTGTGGCCACTCGTGGTGTCCGCGAGCAGGTCATCGAACATGTAACGCCAGCCCGGGCGGTCCCACAGATGGTGATGAGGATCGACGATAGGGAGCTCGGGTTCGAGGATCGGTTCGGAGCGTCGTGCCAGCCAGTCGTCGCGGACGGGTATGTATGGGCTTGGCGAGGTCGGTGTTGTCGTCGCGCTCATCTTGCGCTTCCTCCCGTGGGCTGCGTGCCAGGATAGACCCAGTGCGCGTGGTCTGCGAAGCGGGCGAGGCAGGGGGCGGAGCACCGCGACGAAGGCTCGTTGCAGACGATGCGTCGCTCACCCGCGAGGTTTCACAGCCCGACCACGTCGGCTTCGCGGGTGAGATGCTCTACGCCCTGCGCCGCGCCTTCTTCACCGTATCACGCAGCAACAACGGTGCGAGAAAGCGGCCCGTGTAGCTTTCGGGATATGCCGCGATATCCTCCGGCGTGCCATCAGTGACGATGCGGCCACCGCCGTCACCGCCTTCCGGGCCCAGATCCAGAATCCAGTCTGCTGTCTTGATCACCTCGAGGTTGTGCTCGATCACCACGACCGTGTTGCCTTGGTCGACCAGAGCGTGCAGCACCTCCAGCAGCTTGCGGACGTCGTCGAAATGCAGGCCGGTGGTGGGTTCATCCAGGATGTACAGCGTGCGGCCGGTCGCTCGCCGGGCCAACTCCTTCGACAGTTTGATGCGCTGCGCCTCGCCACCGGACAACGTCGTCGCCTGCTGGCCCAGTGCGATATATCCCAGCCCCACCTGCTGCAGAATCTTCAGCCGGTCGTGAATGCGTTGCTGCGCGCTGAAGTACGGCACGGCCTCATCGACGGTCATCGCGAGCACGTCGGCAATCGACTTGTCGCGGAACTTAACCTCCAGGGTCTCGCGATTATAGCGCTTGCCCTTACAGACATCGCAGGTCACGTAGACATCCGGGAGGAAGTGCATTTCGATCTTGAGCACGCCGTCTCCCTGGCACGCCTCGCAACGCCCCCCTTTGACGTTGAAGCTGAACCGGCCGGGCTTGTAGCCGCGGGCGCGCGAATCCGGCAACTCCGCAAACCAGTCGCGGATCGGCGCAAACAGGTCCGTATACGTGGCGGGGTTCGACCGTGGCGTACGGCCGATCGGCGATTGGTCGATGTCGATGATCTTGTCGAGCAATTCCAGGCCTTCGACGCGGTCATGCGGCGCAGGGACCTCGCCTGAGCCCATCAGCCGCCGTGCCGCCGCCTTGTATAGCGTATCCACGACCAGCGTGGACTTGCCGCCGCCTGACACGCCGGTGACGCAGGTGAACGTGCCGAGCGGAAATTCCGCTGTCAGCCTCTTCAAGTTGTTGCCGCGAGCGCCGACCACGCGGACCACGCGGTCTGCCTGCACCGGGCGCCGCAGCAGCGGCACATCGATCCGCCGGCGGCCGGACAGGTAATCGCCGGTGAGCGATTTCGGGTTGGCGGCGATTTCCGGCGGCGCGCCCTCGGCAACCACGCGCCCGCCGTTCACACCCGCGGCCGGACCCATGTCGATCACATGATCGGCTGAGCGGATCGCGTCCTCGTCATGTTCCACCACCAGGACGGTATTGCCGAGGTCGCGGAGCCGCCGCAGCGTTGTCAACAGGCGTTCGTTGTCGCGCTGATGCAGGCCGATCGACGGCTCGTCCAGCACGTACAGCACGCCGGTCAGACCTGAACCGATCTGGCTGGCCAGCCGGATGCGCTGCGACTCGCCGCCGGACAACGTCGCCGACGAGCGTGCCAGAGTGAGGTAGTCCAGGCCGACATCGACCAGGAACTGCAGCCGGTCGAGGATTTCTTGCAGAATCCGGCGCGCAATTTCGGCGCGCTGCGGCGTCAGCGTAGGCAGTACCTGGTCGAACCAGGCCAGCGCGGCGCGGATGGACAGTTCGGATGCCTGCGCGATGTTGCATCCGCCGACTCGCACCGCCAGTGCTTCCGGCTTCAGCCGCGCGCCATTGCACGCCGCGCAGGGTTTTTCAGCCTGGTAGCGCGACATTTCCTCGCGCACCCAGACGCTGTCGGTCTCCTGGAAGCGGCGTTGCAGATTGCGCAGCACCCCCTCGAACGGCTTGGTCACGGTGTAAGCGCGCACGCCGTCCTTGTATGTGAAACTGACAGGCACTTCGCCGGTGCCGTTCAGGATTGCGTCGCGTACGCGCTGTGGCAGGTCCTCCCACGGGGTCTTCGTGGTGACCTTGAAGTGTTTCGCCAGACTTTGCAGCGTCTGGTCGTAATACGGGCTTTGCGAACCGGTCCACGGGGCTATCACACCATCCGCCAGACTCAGGCGGTCGTCCGGCACCACCAGCGCGGGATCGAAAAACGTCTCGGTGCCCAGCCCATCGCACGCAGGGCATGCACCGTGCGGCGAATTGAAGGAAAACAGCCGTGGTTCGATTTCCTCGATGGAAAAACCGGACACCGGGCAGGCGAAGCGTGAGGAAAACACCGTTCGTTCGCCGCTGTCCGCATTCTCCGCATAGGCGATGCCGTCGGACAGCCCAAGCGCCGTTTCGAAGCTGTCCGCCAGTCGTGGCGCAATACCCTCGCGCACCACGATGCGGTCCACCACCGCCTCGATCTCATGCTTGATCTTGCGGTTCAGCGACGGCACCTCGCCGACCTCGTACAGCGTGCCGTCGACTTTCACGCGGGTGAAGCCTTTGCGTTGCAGCTCGGCCAGTTCCTTGCGGTACTCACCCTTGCGGTCGCGCACCACCGGCGCCAGCAGCAGGAGCCGCGTCCCCTCCGGCATGGCGAGCACGCGATCGACCATCTGCGAGACGGTCTGTGCCTCGATGGGCAGGCCGGTCGCCGGCGAATAGGGCACCCCCACCCGGGCCCACAGGAGGCGCATGTAGTCGTGGATTTCCGTCACCGTTCCCACGGTCGAACGGGGGTTCCGGCTCGTCGTCTTCTGCTCAATCGAAATCGCCGGCGACAGGCCCTCGATGCTGTCCACATCCGGCTTGCCCATCAGCTCCAGGAACTGGCGCGCATAGGCCGACAACGACTCGACGTAGCGGCGCTGCCCCTCGGCATAGATTGTATCGAACGCGAGTGACGACTTGCCCGATCCCGACAGCCCGGTCAGCACCGTCAGGCTGTCCCGCGGAATAACCACATCCACGTTCTTCAAATTGTGTTCGCGCGCGCCGCGGACATGGATGGTGGCCGCCATGGTGCCCTGCTTGTTCCCGGGATGTTCACGGTCTATATGGCAATTTCCCGGCCGTCTGGAAAGGGTCGGGTCGCGTTAGGCTTTTCCTTTCGGAAAGGGTAGTTTCTGTTCTTTGGACAAGGGGGCTGGTGCCATGGCAGGCAGCGTCAACAAGGTGATCCTGATCGGCAACCTCGGCAAGGATCCGGAGGTGCGCACCACGCAGGATGGCCAGAAGATCGTGAACCTGACGTTGGCCACCAGCGAAAGCTGGACTGACCGCAGTTCGGGTGAGCGCAAGGAGCGCACCGAGTGGCACCGTGTCGTCATCTTCAACGACCGCATCGGCGAGGTGGCGGAGCGCTATCTGCGCAAGGGCCGCAAGGTGTTTGTCGAGGGGTCGTTGCAGACCCGCAAGTGGACCGACCAGTCGGGTCAGGAGCGCTACACCACCGAGGTGGTCATCCAGCGCTTCCGCGGCGAGCTGGTGCTGCTGGACAGCCAGCGCGGCGAGGATGGTGGCATGGGCGAGGGCGGCGGTGGCTATCGCGAGCGCACCGCTGCGCCTGCGCGTGGCGCAACGGTCAGCGCACCGCGCAGCGGCGGCCCCGCGTGGGAAGCGCCAAAAGGCGGTGACCTCGACGACGAGATTCCGTTCTAAATGCCGCTTCGGAAATAACCGCAAAGAGCGTCAACGACGACGCAATCTGAGGCCAGGGAATGCGTCGTCGTTTACGCTCGCAACGACAACGGGCGTGCCTACGCTCCGGCCGCGCTCACCAGCGGCAGTACCGTCTCTGCCATCGGCGTCATTGAGCGACGCGGCAGCGTCGGGTCGCGCCAATCGTGGCCGGCGTAGAGCATCGTACCGAACGGCCCGACCTCCCCGCGGAACTTCATGATCTCGCCGGCGACCCTGTCGGGCGTGCCATGGATGATCAGCTGTTCGCACACGTTGTCTACCGTCACACTGTCATCTGGCAGATTGGGGTTCGGCTTGAAGATCACGGCCCGTCCCGCCTTGAGCATCTTGGTCAGCAACTGGCTGTCGTAGAAGCGGTACGGACTCGTCGGCCCCAGCGCATACGTGCGCGTTATCGCCGCGTCATCCGCGACGAACACGCTTTTTGCCACCCGCCAGCGTGATGTCTCCGGCCTCCGTCCGCGCAGCACACATTCTTCGGCATATTTCGGTCAGTGCCTCTTCACCCACTGCGGGACCAGGAAGTTGGCCGAGATAATGTCCCACCCCCGCTCGCCCGCCTGCGTTGCGCGGGCCGAGAACGGACTGACCACCGTGGTCAGGATTGGTGGATGCGGACGTTGCAGCGGTTTCGGCAAGACGCCCTGACCGATATCCTCGATCAGCGTGCGTGCTGTCGAGTTGTTCCAGTATTTCCCGTGGATCTCGTCGGGTGGCTTCACTCGCCAGATTTCCAGTACCTGTTCAATACATTCAATAAACATTTCGCTGCACGGGGTGGCGCGGTTGCCGTACACCTCGGCGTCGGATGGCAGGCCGCCCGGACTCATTCCGAAATTGAACCGCCCCTCCAACACGTGATCGAGTATAGCAATTTCGTCGGCGATGCGCGCAGGGTGCGAGTTCGGCATGTTGATCGCGCCGGTGCCCAACCGCATCTGCCTTACCCGATCGACCAGCGTGGCGAGGAACATCGCCGAGGAGGTGATGTTCTCGGCCGCGTCGGTGCTGTGCTCGCCGCAGTAGGCTTCGGTGAAGCCAAGCTCGTCGGCCATGATGAATGCGGCGCGGTCCTCACGCAATGAGACCCGCCAGTCCTTGTCCAGCCGGTGGATCGGCATTGTGAAAAATCGGAGCTGCATTCCGATCACCTTGCCGTGGTCGAGCGCTGGCATGCGCAGGTGCGGACGCCAACGCCAACGCGGACCACCATGGCGGTACGGCGTCATTGCGGCACCGCGTGCTATCCTGTCGGCACATCGGAGGACGAGCGTTATGGAACAGACTGTCGGTATCGTCGGGCTTGGCATCATGGGCGGCGCCATTGCGTGCAATCTGGCCACCGGCGGCTGGCGGGTCCTTGGCCACGACATCGATGCGTCCCGCTGCGCGACCCTGAACGCCGCCGGGGTTGAGATCCGGCCTGACGCCACTGCGATCGCCCGCGAAGCGCCGGTGCTGCTTTTGAGTTTGCCGAACCCGGCCGCATCGCTCGCCACGGCTCAGGCGATCGCGGGGTCAGGAGCCGGTCGGCGCACCGTGATCGAGGCCTCAACGCTTGCCCTCAAGGATAAGCTGGCAATCCAGGCTGCGTTGGAGGCCGCTGGTCACGTCACCCTGGACTGTCCCATCAGCGGCACCGGCACGCAGGCGCTGAGCAAGGACCTGGTCATTTATGCGAGTGGTGACGCGCAGAGCATCGCCGCGCTCGGTCCGTTGTTCGCTGGCTATTCGCGTGCGGTGCACGATGTCGGCGCTTATGGCAACGGCAGCAAAATGAAGTTTGTCGCCAATCTGCTGGTGGCCATCCACAATGTCGCGAGTGCTGAGGCGATGGTGCTGGGGGTGAAAGCCGGGCTCGACCCGCGACACATCGTCGAGCTTGTGACGGCCGGCGCTGGCACCTCGCGTGTGTTCGAACTGCGTGCCCCGATGATGGCGCGGCGGAACTATCAGCCGGCGTCAATGAAGATCGATATCTGGCAGAAGGACATGTCGATCATCAGCCAGTACGCCAGCGAACTCGGCGTGCCAACGCCGTTGCTTTGCGCCACCATGCCGATCTACGCCGCGGCCATGGCCACCGGCCACGCGGCCGACGATACGGCCTCGGTGTGCGCAGTCCTGGAGGCGATGGCGGGAACCGGCTGAACCGGACACGCTGGAGCGAGTGAATTGGTCAGCATGTGCCGTGACATGGCCGCATCACGGGCGGGTCCTGCCCGATGGCAGTGCGAGCGTGGGCTTCGGGGCGGAGAGCCGGTTCAGCGCTTGCAGGCGTACGTGTCTATTCCGCTGCGCTGCGTGTCCCTACTGCCTCCCACGCATCTGGCTCGGCGAAATGGACAAATTCGTGGTACAGCGAAGCCACTTCCGCGCGGAACAGATCGTGTGACAGCCCGGCGATCAGCCGCGGAATACCGAACGGCATGCCGTTCAGCCCGCCGGCGACCGGCCCCATGCTGACCAGGGAGCCGGTATTGAACAGATGGATGTTGGCGAGCGCGGGCAGGCTGCCAGGGTGTTTTTCCAGCAGCTCAAAATGCGGGCCGACATACGGATATCGTGCGGCTACAGCATTCTGTTCCCGCTCCGGCGGGGTATAGCGATCGCACCAGAGCGCGACATGATCCGCGAGACCCACGAGTTCTGGCCGCAGCCGCACATCGACATCGAACCCGGTGCCAAGGATCAGGAAGTCCGCGTCGTGCCAGCCTTTCGGCGTCAGCAGTGCGATCCCGTCCGATCGTATGACGGCATCGGTGATTGGTGAAGAAAAATGCAGCGCCACGTTCTCATGCCGCTGCGTGCGTTCCACCGTATCCTGAGGTGGCGGCATTGAGAGCGACAGCAGGTGGCACATGAACCGCCACCGGTCCGCATCCGGCATGTCTCCAAAGTTGCGCCAGAATCCGGAGGACTCTAGCGCGCGGTAGGAGTTCACCACCGGCAGTTCCGGCCGGCGGATGAAGAGGTCCACCCGCGCGGCGCGGTTTTCCAGCGCCGTTGCTGCATTGTCGAAGGCCGAGGAGCCGCCGCCGATGACCGCGACGCGCCGGCCGGCCAGCGCGCCGAAATCAATGCTGTCCGACGTGTGCGCCCAGATTGCGCGTGGCAGCTTGTCGCGCACGAACCACGGAATGCGGCGCTGGCCGCCGCCCTCGATGCCTGTCGCCAGCACCAGCTTGCGCGTCAACAGGGTCTCCGCCACGCCTTCCCCGCGCAGACGCACGGCCAGGAGCTCCTCTCGTGGCTCGATGCGTTGCAGCGTCACGCCGTTGCGTACCGGAATGCGGAGCGTGTCGCGGAACCACACCAAATAGCGCATCCATTCGTCCTTCGGGATGCGCACCAGGTCCTGCCAGGATTGCTTGCCGTACTGCGCCTCGTGCCAGGCACGGAATGTCAGGCTGGGCAGCCCGAGGTCCGGTCCGGTCAGGAATTTCAGCGTCCTGAGCGTGAGCATCCGCGCATGGGTCATCCACGGGCCTTCGAGGCCTGGCGGATTGGCATCCAGCACGACCACGCCGCTGATGCGCTCGCGCTGCAGGCCGAAAGCGATGCCAAGCCCGGTCTGCCCGGCGCCGACGATAACGACGTTGGCGACATTGCCACCGCCCGGCACGCGCACCGGTGTGACCCAGTCCCTGGTCGGGTACTCGAACCAGGACAGCTCTTCGTGCACACGGCGCGAAAGGCTCTCAAGGGCGGCGTTGTCAGGCTGCATCGGCGCGAAGGTCCTAACGGCTGTGTGGCATGGTACAAGGGGTTGACCCGGTCAGCCACCCCGCGATGTTCTGCGAAAGCAACCCTTGGTGCAGAACATGACCCAATCGTCCGATTTGTTGGAAACGATCACTGGTGTCGCAGGGGATTCGCCGCTTGCCCGGCTGCGCGCGTTGCGGCCTGATATCGTGCGGCACACGCAGGGCAGCTACGATGTGCTGCTCCAACCGGCAGATCCTGGAGGACTGTCCCTATCCGAGCGCACGACGATTGCGTTGCGCACGGCGGAATTGTCGGGCCATGCGGCATTGGCGGCGCACTACCGTGCTCTGTTGGCCGTGCGCGGCGACCCGCCGCCAGGCAGGCGACTGGAAACCATCCTGGCTCACGTGAGCCTGGTTACGCAGGATCCGGGCAGCGCCGCACCATCCCATACTGCAGCGCTGCTCGGCGTCGGCCTGACGCCCCGCGACATTGTCGCGCTGACGCAGATCGTCGCGTTCGTCAGCTATCAGGTGCGGACCGCAATCGGACTTGGGTTGTTGTCGCAGGAGATTTCGCCATGAGGGCAACGCGTTTCACGCTGGAAGCGGTCGATTGGGAGGCGTGGATGCCGCCCGTTGATCCCGCCACCGCGACGCCGGATCAGCGCGCCGCTCTCGATGCCAGTCCGCAGGCAACGTCTGCCTATTTTCGCACGCTTGCGCATGATGTGGCGTCTCTTGCCGAGCGGTCCCCGTTGTTCCATGCGGTGATGTATGCGCCGCGCGGACTGAAGCGCGCCGACCGTGAGCTCGCCGCTGTCGTCGTCTCGATCATCAATGGCTGCGTCTATTGTTCGTCAGTACATGCGCGCCGCTTCGTCGAGCTGAGCAAGCAGCCGGAGATCATCCGCGCCCTGTACGACCAGGGTGTGGATACGCCGCTGCCGCCGCGACCACGCGCGATCGTCGACTTTGCCGCGAAGCTCACGCGCGTGCCGGTGGAAATGACCGTCGCCGATCTCCGGCCTCTGCGTGAGGTTGGTCTGGATGATCTCGAAATTCACGATCTGACGAACGCCGTGGCGATGTTTGCCAATGCCAACCGGCTGATGCAGACGCTAGGTGAGCCGGTGGAGGCGGCATGACCCCACACATGCCCGGGCTGCGCGATCCCACAACGCGACAACAACAGATCATGGAGCTTGCCGGCGAACTCGCCCGGAAATTGCATGAACGTGTGAGGGAGAACGACGCGCAATCACGCTTTCCGATAGAGAATTACCGGGACCTGCATGAGAGCGGCTATCTGCGCCTTGCGTTGCCGCGCGAATTCGGCGGAGAAGGCGCCAACGTGTTCGACATGGTGCTGGCGCAGGAGATCCTTGCCCGTGGCGATGCCTCCACGGCCTTGGTCACCGGCATGAACCTCGCACTGCTTGGCCGTGTCATCGACTCCGGGGCGTGGCCGCGCGACGTGCTGGCCGATATCTGTACGACGCTGGCACGCGATGGCGGCACGATCAATAATTGCGTGACCGAAGCCGAGCTGGGCAGCATCTCCCGTGGCGGCCTGCCCGCCATGACCGGCACGCGCGCCGATGGCGGTTGGTGCATCAGCGGCCGCAAGATCTTCGTGACGGGTGCTCCGGTTCTGCGCTTCCTCGCCACCGCGGTGGTGCTGCCTGCAGGCGACACCGCGCCGCGGGGTGAACTGGTCAGTGCGTTGGTCGAAAGCGGTTCGTCGGGCCTGACGATCGAAGACACCTGGAGCGGCGCGCTCGGCCTGCGGGGCTGCGGCAACTACGCAGTGAACTACCACAACGTATTCGTGCCTGATGCACGCATCGTCGAACGCCTGATCATCGGCGGCGAACGCAAGCGTTCCGGCACTACCGGATGGAACCTGCCGTTGGCT
>JASHQG010000385.1 GCA_030037665.1 Acetobacteraceae bacterium | reverse complement strand
CCATCCGGATCAGAGCCGCGCGGCAGCACGCTCGACCAACGCCTCGCGTGCCTGTCGCATCGGCAAGCCACGCGCCCGCACCGCCGCCACCACGTCGGGCGGCGCCGTTTCCGGTGCCCCTGCATCAAACGGTGGTTCCGGCGCGTATTCGATTTGCAACTGAATTTCCTGCGCCGTCTTCACGCCGGCCATTTCGGCCACCGCCATCAGGGCAAAATCGATCCCCGCGGTCACGCCACCGCCTGTGAAGAGGTTGCCGTCGCGCACGACGCGACCGGGCGTCGGTATTGCACCGAATTTGGCAAGCAGATCCCGCGAGGCCCAATGTGAGGTGGCGCGCTTGCCGCGCAGCAATCCTGCCGCGCCCAGCACCAGCGAGCCCGTGCAGACCGACGTGATGTAACGAACACCTGGCGCCTGTCCGCGCAGCCAGTCGAGCACGTCGGCATCTTCCATCAGTGCCGACACCCCGGGGCCGCCCGGTATGCACACCACGTCAAGCGGCGGGCAATCGCGGAGCGTCGCGTGCGGCAGCATGCGCAACCCGGTTTCGGCCTCGACCGGCTGCAGCGTCTTCCATAACAGCAGCACCTCCGCGCCGGGCAGTTTTGCGAAGACTTCGAACGGACCCGTCAGGTCAAGCTGGGTCATGCGTGGGAACAGCAGCAGGCCGATGCGGAAGCTGGGCATGGCGATGTCTCCCTCTGGACAGGCGGACTGTAGCATGCCAGGGATTGGCGGAAATGCCAGATACCCCTTGGATTCCGCCAGAACCGCGCCGGGTCGAAATTCTCGCCTTTCCGCGGGTACAGCTGCTCGATGTCGCCGGACCGCTGCAGGTCCTGGCGACGGCCAATGAACTCGCGCGCGCGGCAGGATGTCCGCAGCCTTATGCGCCGCGCGTGGTCGCGCCCGAGGCCGGTGGGGTGGCAGCCTCCGCCGGCCTGATGCTGGCGGCCGATGGCCCTCTGCCGCGGTCGCGCCCTCCGGACACTCTGATCGTTGCCGGTGGACCGGGCGTGCGCGAGGTCATGACGAACCCTGGCGTGCTTCGCTGGCTGCGGCAGCGCGCCGGGAGGACCCGGCGGGCCGCCTCGGTCTGCACCGGCGCGTTCCTTCTGGCGGCCGCCGGTCTCCTGGATGGCCGCCGCGCCACGACGCATTGGCGGTTCTGCGCGGAACTGGCGCGGCGTTTCCCGAGCGTGGAGGTCGAGACTGACGCGATCTTTGTCCACGACGGCTCTGTGTGGACATCAGCCGGAGTCACGGCCGGCATCGACCTCGCACTGGCGTTCGTCGAGGCGGATCTCGGACGCAAAGCTGCTCTCGCGGTGGCGCGCGAGCTCGTGGTTTTCGCCAAACGCCCGGGCGGACAGGCGCAGTTCAGTGTCGGCCTGGCGCTTGGCGGCAGCGAGGAATTTGACGCGCTGCACGAATGGATGACAGGCAATCTGCATCGCGGGCTGACAGTCCCGGAGCTCGCGAAATTCACCGGGATGAGCGAGCGCAGCTTCCTGCGCCATTACCGCGCGGCGACCGGCACGACGCCGGCACGCGCGGTCGAGCGTTTACGCGTCGAAGCCGCAAAGAGCGCGCTCGCGGACGCACGGCGATCGGTCAAGGATGTCGCCCGCCGCTGCGGCTTTGGCTCGGAGGAAACCATGCGGCGCAGCTTCATCCGCATGCTGCGGGTGTCGCCGCGTGACTATCGCGAGCGCTTTCCCGCGTAGCGGCGCCAGTCCGCGGATGTATCCACGTCGTGCAGCGTGCGCAGAAAGGCGATGCTCTGCCCGGCGAAGTTCTGCAGCGTGTCGGCGAGCGCATGCGCCGTCGACCAGCGCACATGATCGAACATCCGCGCCGGACGGCGCGGGGTGAGGCCTACCAGCCAATAGCCGCCGTCGGCGGCCGGCCCGAACACCGCATCAGCGGCGCCGAGCAGACGGAACGCGCGCGCGACGTCGGCGGCATTCGCGTCCGGAATGTCGCTGCCGATGATGACGACGCGACCGTGCGGGAAGTGGCGGAATGTCCGGTGCATGCGCTGGCCGATGTCACCGCGGCCCTGGCGAATACGGCTCACGCGATACGGCAAGCGCAGCATCGCACGATCCGGGGTGACCGAGACGACCGTGGAGAAACGCCGGTCAGCGGCGAGCATGCGCAAGAGGCGCGTCAGCGTTGCGACGTGAAATTGGAGCGCGGCGCGGTCACCGATGTCTCTTGCCAGCCGGCGTTTCACTGCGCCAAGACGCGGTGCGCGGGCGAACACCACGACCGTGTCTTTCACCGATAGAGCCGCGCGATATATCGTGGTGGCACGCCGGCAGACCACAGCGCGAGACACAGCACATTCCGCGCGGAGCGGCGCAACCAACCGTCACGCAGCCAGCGTTCGGCCGAGGTCACCGCCGCCGCATCCAGCGCAGTCAGCCGCGCCCGGCCGAGGCGGCGCACGAGGTCGACGTCCTCCATCAACGGCAACGGGCGGATGCCGCCGATCTCTTGCAGGAGATCGCGTCGGATCAGGAGACCCTGATCGCCGTACGGCAGTGCGAAAACACGACAACGCCAGGCAACAAGCCTTTCCAGCCGCCGCGCGCGCGGGTCGCCGCAGTCGAGAGCAAAACGGAAATACCCGGCGCGAGCGGGGAAGGCGGCGATATGGGCACGCACGGCCGCTTCCCACGCGCCGCCGAATCGCGTGTCAGCGTGCAGCAGCAGAAGCCATGCGTGCTGCGCTGCGGCCACGCCGGCGGCCAGTTGGGCACCGCGCCCGCGGGGTGCCGCGATCACGCGGGCACCGTGACGTGCCGCAACCTCGGGCGTGCCGTCGGCACTGCCGCCATCGACAACCAGGACTTCCGCAACACCACCGAGCCCGGCGAGCGTCGCGGGCAGCGAACCCGCCGCGTTCAACGCGGGAATGACGACGGAGAGATGGAGCAGCACTGCATCGGGCGGCGCATGTTGTCCGACAGGCTGCCGAGGGCCCGCCATTGAGACGTTTTTCATCCAGCGCCGATGGGCCGATTTGCTGCTGGGAAATGCGTCATGGCCGGACTAGCCGATCGGCGGGCGGTACCAGCTCGGCTTGCGTTTCTCGCGGAACGCGTTGGTGCCCTCGTGGCCTTCCGACGAGTAGCGCTGCGTCCAGCTTTCGTGCGCCAGCATCGCCATCTGACGCTCGTCCAGCAGCAATCCGTTGGCACCCAGGAATGAGCGCTTGGTCACGGCGATCGCCCCCGGCCCGCCAAGAAACACGGCATCCAGCACGTCGGCGACCTTCGCTTCGATACGGTCGGCGGCGACGACTTCGTGCACCAGGCCGATGCGCAGCGCTTCCGCCGCGTCGAACCGCTCGCCGGTCAGCGCATAGCGCCGCGTGTGGCGCAGGCCCATCGCGTGCACCATGTGCGTGGAGATCGGTGTCGGCGCCACGCCGACCCGAACTTCCGTCAGGCCGAAAATCGCATCAGGCGTGGCGAGCGCGACGTCGACGCAGCACACCATGCCCGCGCCGCCGCCGAAGCACGCGCCATGCACGACCGCGATGGTCGGCTTGGGAAACTCATTCAGCAACTGCATCGCCCGCGTCGTCGCCATCGAGGCTGTATAATTTTGCTCCGGTCCGTAATTGGCGGCACGGCCGAGCCAGTTGATGTCCGCGCCTGCCTGAAAATGCCGCCCGGCACCGCGCAACACCAGGCAGCGCACGGACGCATCTTCTGTCAGCGTCTGCAGGCCGGTGATCAATGCGTTCAGCAGATCCTCGTTGTAGGCATTACCGACTTCCGGGCGGTTCAGCGTGACGTTCGCCACGCCACGTGCGTCGACGTTGACGAGTACGAGGTCTTTGACCGGTTCCTTGCTCATTGTGCAACCTTTGCCGGATCGGTGTTGCCGCCGCAGACCAGCACGCCGACATGCGCCCCCTCCGGCGGGACGAAGGCGCCAGACAGCAGTCCCGCGAGCGCAGTGGAACCGCCTGGTTCGGCGATCACCCGGCAGTGTTCCCATAACACGCGCTGCGCGGCAACGATCGCGGCATCGGGGACCAGGAGCGCGCGCGTGACAAAGTGTTGCGCGATCTCGAACATCTGCCCGCCGACCTGGCGCGCACCCAGGCTGTCGGCAGCGATGCCGCCGACTGGCGCATCGACCGGTCTTCCGGCGCGAAGTGCGTCGTGCAGTGTGGGACAGGATTCGGGCTCGATGCTGATCACCTGCGCTGCACCAGCGTACCACGCGGTCATGCCGCCGATCAGCCCACCGCCGCCGACTGCGACCAGCACATGGGTCAGTTCCGGCGCATCATGCTCGAGCTCACGAGCGACCGTGCCCTGACCGGACAGTACGTCAGCGTGGTCATAGGCGTGCACCTCCAGCGCGCCCGTTTCGGCCTGGCGGGCGCGCGAGGCGAGCAGCGCTTCGGCATAGGTGTCGCCTGTTTGCACGACCCTGGCATTGTAGCTGGCGATCCGCGCGACCTTCGCCGCAGGCGTGAGCGTCGGAACAAAGATCTCGGCCGGCACGCCGAGCGCGCGTGCGGCGTAGGCGACAGCGGCGCCATGGTTGCCGCCCGATGCGGCGATGACGCCGGACGTCGGAAGCTCGGCCGAAAGGAGCCGGTTGAACGCGCCGCGCGGCTTGAAGCTGCCGCTGTGCTGCAAGAGCTCGAGCTTCAGGCAAACTTGGAAGGGCAGGCCGAATTCCGCACCGGCGACACGCAGGAGCGGCGTGCGCCGGACGTAGCGTTCGATGCGGCCCGCGGCGGCAGCGATATCAGCGCGGCTGATCATGGCGGCGTGCTCATCCTGTCATTGCGACTTTCCGACCGGCCCGCCGGTGCACCCGTCCTGGACGAGAGCGTCTCCGTTGCGCGTCGCGCGATGACAGACGCTCCGGCAGCACTAAGTCTCCGAGAGATAGGCCATCGCTGCCTCCACGCCGCCATTGGCGTGCGGGACGCGCTCGATGCGCATGGCCATTTCCACTGCGGTGAGCGCGCCGAGGAGCATCGGCTCGTTCAGATCGCCGAGATGGCCGATGCGGAAGATCTTGCCATTCAGCTTGCCCAGGCCGCCGCCCAGCGAGACGTTGAACCGCTCCCGGGTGCAGCGGCGGATTGCCTCGGCCTCATAGCCCTCTGGCATCAGGACCGCGGTGACGGAGTCCGAATACCGCGACGGGTTGGCGCAGAAGAGCTGCGGGCCGTTGTTGCCAGCCCAGACTTTCACCGCGCGGCGCGTTGCCTCGGCCAGGCGCCGATGACGGGCGAAGACGTTCTCCAGGCCTTCTTCTTCGATCAACCGGATGGACTCACGCAGGCCGTAGAAAATGTTGACGGGCAGCGTGCCGATGAAGCTCTTCTGCGGGCGCTGCTGCATCAATGTCCAGTCGAAATAGAAGCGCTTCAGTCTGGCGTCGGCGTGCGCCCTCATGCCCTTGTCGGAGACTCCGGTGAAGCTCATGCCGGTGGGCAGCATCAGGCCCTTCTGGCTGCCGCCGACGACGCAGTCGATCTTCCATTCGTCCATGCGAAAATCGAGCGAGCCGAGCGACGAGATCGTGTCCACCAGGAACAAGGCCGGGTGCCCGGTGTCGTCGATCGCGACGCGGATTTCCTCGAGTGGCAGCTTCATGCCGGTGGCGGTCTCGTTGTGCACCGCGCAGACCGCCTTCACGGCATGCGCCTTATCGGCGGCCAGCGCGTCACGCACCGCACCGATATCGACGCCACGGCGCCAGTCGGCGGCGATACTTTGCACATCAAGACCGTGAGCGCGTGCCATATTCGCCCATTCATCGGAGAAATAGCCGGACTCCAGCACGATGATCCTGTCGCCGGGTGACAGCAGGTTGGTCAGGCTGGCTTCCCAGGCGCCGTGGCCGGACGCATTGTACATGAACAGATGCTGGGTGGTCCGCAGCACGCGCCTCACGCCAGCCACGGCGGCGTCATAGACCTCGACGAACTCAGGGTCGTTGAAGTCAATGCTGTTGCGGTCCATTGCCCGCAGCACCGAATCCGGCATGTTGGTCGGGCCGGGATTGGCGAAGAAATGGCGGCCGCGGGGCTTCGGCAGGGTAGCGCTCATGCGGGGTCCTTTGTGCGGGCGAGCCAGGCGGCTCGGGCGGGCGCATAGGCGTCCGGCCGACGCGATTTGTAAAGGGCGAATAACGCGGGGCAGGGATGAACCGGGAACGACTGACGGCATTCAGCGACGGCGTGATCGCGATCATCATCACGCTCATGGTGCTGGAGCTGCGTCCGCCGGCCGGCACCAACTGGGCGGCGCTGCTCGGGATGCTGCCGTTCTTTTTGACCTATGCGCTGAGCTTTCTCTTCGTCGCCATCTACTGGAACAATCACCACCACCTGCTGCATACGGTCCATCACGTCACCGGCCCGATCATGTGGACCAACATGGCGCTGCTGTTTTTCTTGTCGCTGACGCCGTTCGCGACCGCCTGGCTTGGCGGGCATTACAGGGCGCCGGTGCCAGCCGCTGTATACGGGATCGCGCTCCTATTGCCGGCGATCGCTTACACGCTGCTGCAGGTCACGATCATCGCAGCCGAAGGGCACGAATCAGTGCTGGCGCGGGCATTGGGGCGGGATCTGAAGGGCAAGGCGTCGATGGCGCTGTATGCGACGGCGGTCGGGTTGGCGTTTGTCGATCCGTGGCTGTCGTTTGGGATTTATGCGCTGGTGGCGGCGATATGGCTGGTGCCGGACCGCCGGATCGAGCGGAATTTGCGGGAGGAGGGAGACCGGCGGTGAGACCCGCACATGCTCGTCGTTTTCGCGTCGCTGCGCGCCTCGCCACAACAGCACAACAGCCGCCCCGGGGGTTTGTCTCGCGAGCCGTTGAACCCATTCAAGTCGTTGCGACCAGTATCTCCTCCGACTTTGACAGCCGCAGGCCATCCGTTCTGCCGGTGAAATACCGCGCGGCCAGGTCGGCGGCGGACACGTGCCGGGCCATTGCGAAACCGGCATCGTGCGCCAGCGCCACGATCTCAGGCCCCGTGAAGAAGCTGATGAACGGCGTACCACTCGCGCGGGCACCTCGCTCCGCGGCTTCGCGGCCGGGGCGCTCCTCAGGATCAGCGTATTCCATCGGCAGGATGTAGCTCATTGCCAGCGTGGACCCTGGTGCGAGCGCTGCGACCTCACGCAACGTGGCCGCGACGGCGTCCTTGGTGAGGTACATGCTGACACCGGTGGAAGCCACCACCGCGGGTTGCCCGACATCGAAGCCGGCAGCTGACAGCCTTTCCCACCAGGAACCGCTGGCCTCGAAATCGACCGGCACGAACCGGAGCCATTCGGGAATCGCAAAACCGCTGTCGATGAGGCGCCGGCGCTTCCATGCCAGCGGGCCGCTGCGATCGATCTCGAAGACGCAGAGGCGTGACGCGATGTCGGGCCGTCGCTGGGCGAACGTATCAAGGCCGGCGCCGAGGATGACGTATTGTCCGAGACCACGGCTGGCACACTCCGCGACAAGGTCGTCGATGAAGCGGGCGCGTGCCACAATGGAGGCGCGGAACAGACGTGTGGCGTCCGGATCCATATCCGGACGGCTGCGCCAGCCTTCGTCCGGCGCCGCGAGCTGCAGGCCGATCTCATCCTCCAGGATGTGCGGCGGTGCATCGACCTCGACGTGCATCGCCCGCCACAACGCAACGCGCACCGCTGTGCTGTCCGCGGCTGCAGCGCGCGTCTCAGCCATTGGGGGGCGAGTTTTACCGCGCGTCGTCATCGGCACGGACGGCGGCTGCCGTCAGGGCGCGCACAACGCGCACTGTTGATGCCGCATGCACCGCCGCTGCGCGCTCTATCCAGGCCGCGGCTCCGGCGACGTCACCGGCGACCAACGCTCGCACGGCGGAAACGGCCAGCGCCCGACCACGCTGCTCCACCTCCTGCACTTTTTGCAGATCGGCATGACAACGGCGGCACTGCGTCGCTCCGTTGAGACTCGCTCTGCAGATCGGACAAGCGTTCACGACCTCAGGTCTCGAGGTAGAACAGCAAATCGGCCAACTGGTTGCGCGCGTGCTCCACTGCCGATCGATCGCCGGTGCTCTGTGCGTCATGGATTGCCTCCATCAGGTCGATCATTTCCTGACGGTCCTCGGCGTCGACGTCGTCCAGTTTGGCACCCGCCTTGTCCAGAAGCGCAACAATCTCCGCGTCGCCGGAAACGGCGACGCTCTCCAGCACTGTCGCGTCCTCTCCGGCGCCAAATAGTGAGCCGATCCGCTCACGGGCCTGCTGCAAACCGGCAGCATCATAGCGTGGTACTGCCTGATCGATTCTGATCTGTCGTTCCAGTCCGGTCTTCTTCTCGCGCGCCGTGACATGCAGAATGCCGTCGCGGTCCAGCGCAAGATCCAGCGTGACTTCGTTTCCTGCGGGAGCCTTGCTCAGCCCCTCGACCCGAAATTGCCCGACCTCGATATTCTGCTGCGCATCACGTTCCTCTCCCTGGTAAATGCGCACGTCCACGTCGGATTGATTGTCGAGGACCGTGTAGAACACGTCGCTCTTGCGTACCGGAATTGGCGTGTTGCGCGGGATGATCGGGATGAAGCAGTTTGGATACAATTGGCCATCGAGTTCACTGATCGCACTGGTGCCGAAGGTGTAGGGCGTGACATCTACCAGCACGGCAGAGACTTCCTGGCCCGCGATCGCCGCCCCCTGGATCGCAGCGCCCATCGCCACGCACAGATCGGCATCGACCTCGCCGCGCGGTTCGTGGCGGAACACTTCCATGAGGCGACGGCGAATCACGGGGGTACGGGTGGCACCACCCACCAGCAGGATTTCCTCCACCTGCGTTGCAGTCAGGTCGGCCGACCGCAGCGCGGTATGGATCGCCTGCAGTGTCTCCTCAACATAGGGCGCAATCATCACTTCGTAGTCGTGGCGCGACAGTTCCATAGACAGGTGTACTGGCCTGCCTTCCACCTCAGCCAAGTACTCTTCCTCGATACGGGCGAACGGGTGATCGGATAGTTGCTTCTTCGCCGTTTCCGCCGCCCGCAGAATTCGTGCCATGGCGCGCGGCTGATCGGAAACGTCGACCGCCTGGCTGAGCTTCAGGTGCTCGAGGATGTGTGCAACGATCTTCTGGTCGAAATCGTCGCCGCCGAGGTGATTGTTTCCGTGACTGGAGATAACCTCCACCACGCCCTCCTCGATCCGCACCACGGAGACATCAAACGTGCCGCCGCCCAGGTCGTAGACCAGGATGCGCTTGCCTTCGCGCTGGCCAGCTTCATAGACCAGTGCGGCTGCGGTGGGTTCGTTGATGATGCGTACCACCTCCAGCCCGGCGATTTGTCCCGCCTCCCGCGTGGCCTGGCGCTGCGTGTCAGAGAAATATGCCGGCACGGTGATCACTGCCTTGTGCACGGTGTGGCCCAGCTGGGCTTCCGCAGTTTCCTTCAGTCGTTTCAGGATGATCGCGGAGATTTCCTGCGGGGTGTACTCGTGCTCGCCCAGCCGCACCGTTTCGTCGCGGCCCATGCGCCGCTTGATAGAACGGACCGTGCGGTCAGGATATAACAGCCACTGGTTTCGCGCGTCCTCGCCAACCAGGATTTCGCCGGTCTCGGAGAGGCCGACCACCGAAGGCAGGATTTTGCGTCCCTGTGCATCGGCCAGGATTTCTGGCTTACCGCCGCGGTAGAGCGCGATCTCGGAATTGGTGGTTCCGAGATCAATACCGACGATCTCGTCTGTCATGCTTGGCTGTCTCCTTCCAGGGACTTGCTGACGATCACCTCCGCGATGCGCAGCAAATCATCATCCCACATATATCCGGCGCACACTTCCTCCACGATCACGCCGGGCGCGGCGCGGGAGTCCGGTGCCGTATCGACCACGCGCGCCAGGCGCGGATCGAAGCGTTCGCCGGTCAGGTTCATCCGCCGCACACGACGTTCGGCCAGGATGCGGTCTAGACGACGCGCGGTGATGCTGATCCCTTCCCGCCAGTTGTCCGGCTCCGTCGGCTTGCGCCGCCAGCGAGCCATCCATTGGCTCGTCGGGGGGGCTCTGTGCTTCAAGGCGGCCTCCAGCCGGTCGCGCAAGTCGAGCAGATCCAGCAGCAACGGTCGCATCAGCGCCTCGCGGCGTTCGCGGGCCTCGGCGTGTGCGCGTTTCAACTCTTGTTCCAGCGTGACTTGAGCCGATCGCAGCGTGTCGAACGCGCCGCGGAACTGGTCGAGCGCTTCCTTTACCAACCGGGACTCGGTCCGTACCTCGTTGCGCACTGCCGCGAGTTCGACGAACACGGTGAACAAATCCGCCTCGCCGCTGCCGGGGTCGTCGCCGGTGGTTTCCGGCAACGCGTCGATCCCATCGAGATAGTCGCGAAACTGCTGCAGCAGGCTTTCCTTTGCCGCGTCGTCCACGCCGGGTCCTTCTTGCTTTCAGGGTCAATGACCAGCTTGCTGCTGCAGCCCATCGAGCAGCAGCGCCGTGACTGTGGCCTGTGACGGACGGTGACGTTCTGCATCAGGCGCGGCGAGGCAGTGCAACTTTAGGCGTAGCAGGGCTGCGCCATTCGTCTGGAGCAAGGTTCGCGCGATCCGCTCCCGCCTGCCGCTGATCGCATCATAGGCGCTGCGCAGCGCCTGGAAGCGTTCCGGATCCCGGTCGGGTGGATGGGCGCGTACCAGCATCAGATAGCGACGCTTGATCACCTCGTCATCCGCATTCTCGTCAACCCCGAGTTCGGCGAATGGGTCTTCGCTCATTGTGATCGCCTCGTGCAAAAACGGCCTAGCGGCGCCGCGCCGGCTGTGCGCGCTGCGAATCGCTCTGCATTGCATTGGCGATTATAGCGCCACTCAGCTGCCAAACCTGTTCCTGCGACAGTATCTCGCCCATCGGTGAGCCGGCTATCTCGGCTGCAAGCACGTCGATGGCGATGTCGCGGCCGAATTCATTCACCAGCGAGCGCATTTCTTTCGCCGGCCTTTTCGGCATTTGCTCGGCGATAGATTCCAGCAGTTCCGCCATGTCGTCATCGTCGATCGTATCCGGCATCGCGCTTCCACGCCGCATGTTGCGTTTTGCCTTCGCGGATTGGCGTTCGAACAGGAAGCGCTGCACCCGGTTGAACAGCGAGAAATTCTGTCGGGTCGCCGAGTCCTCCAACAAACCGTGAAGTCGGGCTTCATCTATCGGACTGAGTCGGTTGTTGTTGCCCCCGGTGCGGGCGATGACCTGGTAGAAGTGGGCAACCTGGTCGTAATTACGGTTCAAGACGCCGCGAGCATAATCCAAGAGCACCGCGAATTCGCGCAGATCGGTCAGCATTTCAGCAATTGTCTGAAACTCCGCGGTGGTCCAGGTGATCCGGCTTCCCCTGCTCAGGAAATGGCGGATCTGTCGCAGTACCGGAGCGATCTTCTTGCGCGCGTCGCGGATTTCTTTCTGCCCGAGGACGCTGACAAGCGCCAGGATCGTCGTACGATCCGGTTCGCTTCTCTGCGCGACTGCCAGATCAGCTTGCACGGGCTGCAGCCGCTGTTCCGGCACGCCCATCAAGCTCGCTTCGATCATCAAAGTGAACCAGGCGACGGCGTTGTCGCCGGCCTCCTGCACGGCAGCGCGCAGCATCTCCGTCCGATCCACGCCCGGCTCGGCCGCCACCCGTACCAGAGCCCGGCCGATTCGCAACGCGGCGCTCGGCCTGTCCGTCCGCTCCCATTCTGCGGCCTCGTCCAGTGCCCTACCGGCCAGGTCGGCACGGCCAGAGCGCATTTGCCTTCGCGCGTAAGCCATCTGCAGTTCGATCATGCGCTGGCGAACGGGCTGATTGATCGGGTCGACCTGCAACACGCGCCTGGCGAATCCGACCGCTTGCTTGTACGCATTGCGTGCCACCGCCGCATCGACCGCCTGGGCGAGTACGGCAGCATTGGTCGGGAACCGCTCCGCCGCAGACTGAGCGGCTCCTTGCCAGTTCTGCAGGTCCCCCTCGGTGCGATAGCGCTCCAGCAATTGAATTGTCGCGGGCAGGAACTCTGGATCTGCCCCGACGCTGTATTCCAAATACGCGGCGACTGGATCTTCCTGCACCGGGATGCGCTCATCGTCCCAGACGTCTGGGTGCCTCTGCGCCAGTCGGGCGAGATGGCGGTACACGACCGCCTGCCGCAACCGTGCGTCCGGGGTGCCCTCCCTTTCCAATGCCTCGATTACCAGCCGCCAGTGGCGTGGCACTGCCTCCCAGTCGTCATTTGCCTCCGCCGCCAGTGCGAGGATCCGGCCGTAATCGAGAGCGGAGAGCGGCCCGAACCGCTTCTGGAATTCGTGCAGCCGGTCTGGCACGGCTGGTAGCAGGTTGAGGCAGGCGGCACGGATCTCGGGTTCCGGGAGGGACAGAGGCCGGCGTATCAGGACGTTAAACAGCGATGACGGCCCGCGACGTTCAGCGTCAAGCAGTTGATTGAGCAGTGCGGCCGAGCCTTGCCGCAAACCCCGGATCTCCCCGACGAACTGCTGCTGCATGGGCCGCAGCTGAGGCCAGCGGTCAAGCAGATCGCGCCCGTCCGCCAGCACGGTCTCGGCTGCGGCGCATGGCCCCGCAAACGCCGAATCGGCTGAAATCATGGCCAGCAGTGCCCGAGCCTTTTCGGCATTGCTGCTCGGGGTGATCAGGGACTTCAGGATGAGCCGTAGCGGGCCGAAGGAGGAACGTAATGGGATGCGGCCGAGCAGGCAGTCGAGTTCCTCGCTCGCGCTGCCCTTCACCCAAGCAAGCAACGCGGCACGCGCGGCGTTGCATTGCTCGGTCCAATTCTCGCCGGCTGCTGACGTTGGCTCAGGGGTTGCGGCGGCGAGGGCGAGGACGGCTGCACACTCGCCCAGACGCGTGGCGTCGGCAGCGGGCACTCGCGGGATGCTCTGGAGAGCTGCACGCCGTGCTCTCTCGAACTGGCCCTGATGGATCAGGCACGAAATGTAGAGCAGCGGTTCGCGGACCGTCCTGCCGGGCGCTGCGGTGTTCTCCAGAACAATCGCGGCCTCCTTGTACATGCCCTTCGCGGCGAGATCGCGCGCACGACCGGCGTAGGCATCGGCCAGACGCTCGTTCCACTCCGGGCGCGGATCCTGCCGGATCAACTGTTTGTAGAGCTCCGCGGCTTCTTTGAAGCGGCGCTGGTGAAGGGAAGCGCTCGCCTGATCCGCCAGGGCTACCAGCGTCTGAGCGAAGACCGGTCGGTGCGATGCGAGCTTTCTCATAGCAGGCCTCGTCGTGGCGCGTCGGGCAGATGAAAAAAGCTAGGTAGGACGTGGATTTGGTGGAGGCGACTCGGAGGAGCACGCGGAAGCTTACCCTGACGGGGGGACCTTCTCCACCGGTTGGAACGATGAGGCGGCCGACACGTCGGACCGAAACAGCGCGAAAGCTGCACGTCCCGTCCGTCGCGTCGGCCTGGTGGGGGATGTTCAGGCGGGTCCCGAGCGTTTCAGACGTCCGTCGCGGTCAACCAAGATCTCGCCAAGTTGAACCCGCGGAGCGGGCCTTCCGATCCGGCGCGGAGAGCGGGCAGGATGAACCAATGAAGCGCTGTCCGGACCAGATCGTTGATGCCCTGCCGTACTACCCACGATTGCGTGGTGATCCCGGGAACGCTGTCTGGGGATGGCTACGCGGCGGTGGTGATACACCGGTTCGTCGCGAACCGGATCCAGACCGTCCACCACGCAAAGGTCGCAACGCCACGTCGCGATCGGATCCGCGGTATACGATCGCAACACTACCACGTGACACCGGCAACCTGGCGTGTGGCGATGTTCACGCGATTGAAAAGGTTCGTGAGTGCGATCCAGAGGAGCAGGCCCGCCAGCGCCCGTTCGTCATAATGCGCCGCGGCCGCGGCCCAGACGTAGTCAGGCACGCGATCGCGTGGATCGAGCCGGGTGACGTCCTCGGTGAGCGCAAGCGCCGCGCGCTCGGCATCCGAAAAGTTCGGCGCCTCGCGCCAGGCAGCCAGCATGTGCAGCCGATCGTCGGTCACGCCCGCGTCTTTGGCGTGCTTCACGCCACCGTCGACACA
>JASHQG010000051.1 GCA_030037665.1 Acetobacteraceae bacterium | reverse complement strand
GCTCGTCGCGTTAATCGTCGGCAAGACGCTCGCACCGGGCCTGATGGTCGCCTCGCGCTACTGCTTCGCGCAGGCGCAGGACCACATGCTGCCGGCGGTGTTCGCCCAGACCTCGGGCCGCAAAGTGCCGCTCGCGGCGCTGCTGTTGATTGCCGGCCTCTCTTCGGTCTTTCTCTTGCAATCGGTCTTTGTCGGCTGGGCGATGGGCGTCGCGGTGCGATCACTCGCCGTCCTTGGCATGTGGCTGGCGCTGGCATTCGGTGCGCTGAATTTCTATTGGCACAAGGGATACGGCGCTACCGAATGGGGGGTGGGAGTGAAGAGCCAGCGGCTAGTCGTGCCTGCTGCGATCGCTTCGATCGTCCTGGCCGTGCCGCTCATCATCTCGCTCGCCGTGTTGCCAAAGACGCCTCTGATCTTCCAGCCGCTCTTCCAGGGCGCGGTGGTGCTGGCAATCGGCGCGGTGATTCTTGTCACCGCACGCGCCAGGCTGAAGGTCCGCGGCGTAAGCTTTCAGGCGATCGCCGCACAACTACCTGTCGAATGAGGGAGTTTGGTGAGCGGGCACTTCCGCGCGATCGATCGCTTCGGCATGGTCCCGATATTGCCGTCTACATCGCGTTCGCCCCAGCCGGCGCGACTGCGCGGGGTGCAGTCACGTACCATCGGGCCACGCGTCCTTCGCGCGGCCTATTATCGGCGCACGTGCCGGGTGCTGCAACCTGTGGCGCGATTGGATGAGGAATGATTGGACTGACATGACGACCGCTGCGGGAAATGACCATAGACTGGCTCGCGCGCGCCAGCTTCTGGAGTTCGGAGCAGTCGACCGAGCTATCGCGGAACTGCGCGAACTGCTTGCGCTCGAGCCGGAGAATGCCGATGCGCGCGCCCAGCTCGCGCGTGCCTTCCTTGCTGCCGGCAATGTCAAGCTTGCGCTGGAGCATGGCCAGGCGGCACTTGCGCTCGATCCGGAAAATCAGCTTGCGCATATCGCGCTTGCGGAGGCGTATCTTGGCGGGATGTCTCGCTTGAGCTTGTGGGGCGCCCTGGCGTCGCGGAAGAAGGCGCGGTCGCACGTTGACTTCCTACTTGCCGCATCCCCGGAATGGGCACCTTACCACCGCCTAAAAGCAAGGGTAGATAGCGTGTTCGGCCGCAAGGCCGTTGACACGCTTGAAGCGTCGTTGTCGCTCGATCCCGAGGATCCCGCCACCTGGTCGGCACTTGGCGCTTTCCAGTTCCGCCAAGGCAACATCGCTGCGGCTGAGCGAGCTGCCCGTCAGGCGCTCGCGCTCAATCCCGAGGATCGTTCGTCCCTCTTTGTTATGGGAATGGTGGCGTTGAGTGAGCGTCGCTTCGACGAGGCGCGCGACAACGCGCTCAGCATTTTGCGACGTTGGCCTAAGGATGTGGAAGCAATGAGCCTTCTCGCCTCAGCAAAGATGGCAGATCATCGGCTGCTCGGCATGCTCTTTCGTGGGACAGCCGCCTGCATGCGCCTCGAGCGGACACGGTATGGAAAACTCTCGTACTGGGTCATGCTCGGCGTCTACTTTTTGTTGTTGACCCCCTGGGACGAGAACCCTGGACTAACGCCTACACGGGTCGCGGCCCTCGCATTGATGGCCGCCTCTATTCTCGCGGTGCTTCCTTCCGCCTATCTGCAGGGCTTTCTCATTCAACGCGAGTTGTCGCGAGCGCGCAAAAAGACGAAGCTCCGTGCAGATTATTGAAGGCGATGATCCTGCCTCTGTATTCCAACGACACTTGATTTGGCCGTGACACAGGTTCGCTGCGCGGGTTCAATCGAACCCGATCCTGAGTACCACCCGGGGGCGGAGCCTGAGACGGAGGTGGTGTCGTTCCGGCGAACAGGGCCACGCGACGTTCGCGGTCCGCACCGCAATACGGAACCGGTAGCGACAATGCGCCATCGTCTGTTGTTCGAGCCTAACGATGGAAATTGATCATCATGACCAGGGAATTGTACTGCATGGCGACGTTCTGGAAGTCGACCCGAGTAGCTTGTTGCTTATCTGCTTTGTCCCGCAAGTCCCGGAGGTCGGCGAGGAGACTGTCCGGATTCGTCTCCTCCCCGCCTTTGCCGGCCGACTTTCTGAAGTCGTCGTAATCGCGCACGGCCTGAGCGTAGGTCAGGATCGCGGCTGAAAAGGCCTTCATCTCGTCCGGCGTCTGGTGCACCGGCAACGCGTTCATCGCCGCTTTGGCAGTGATCGAAAGATTATAGACATGCCAACGCTCGCTCTTACCTTCGGTTTTCTCGATGAGCGCGAGCTCCTGCTTGTCCAGCACCGCGGCCAGGGCCTCCTGGCCCTTCTCCAGGCGTTTCCGCGTCGCGAGGAAGGTGTCGATGGCAGGGACGAGTTTGGCATGCAACGCCTTGGCGCCTGCCGCTCCATCGTCCTTGTAGTCCTGACGTGCGTAGTAGGCGCTCGCATCGTTGAGGATCGGCACCAGGGTCTCGACCGCGCTCGCATAGTTTCGGGCGGCATCATCGAGCGCGGGGATCTGCGGTGGTCCGTTCGCGGCGTCGCGCGCTTTCGCAATCGCCTCCTTTGTGGTTGAAGGATCGACGTTATAGAGCCCGTACTCAATGTAACGCTCCTTGCCGGTCGGCCCCGTCTTCATGTCGACCCAACTCTCGTAGCGCCGGATGCTCTGGAGGGCGCGGAGCGATGTGTTGAGCAGCTCCACATAGGCGTTGCTCTTGCCGATCCAGACCTGGATGTCTTTCGGCGACAGGTCAGGTACCGTTATGTCTGCTGGTGCAGGGGTGGGTGCGTTCTGTGCGTCCGCGGGCACAGCGAGCGCGAGCGCGACGGCGAGCGCCGTAGCGGCCCATGATGTCGATTTCATATCGTCCCTCCCCGGTTGGGACATCTACACCGGCACTGCAGTCCCGGCAACTCTGCGGGACAGGTCTCTGCGGGACAGGTCTCAGGCTGAACCGATGTGTGACTTGGTCCGATGACGGTCAACACCGAGACAGGCCATCGCCATGGAATCACAATCGACCCGGTGCTTCGGCCGACGCGACATTTCGGCATGGACGATAGAGCAGACTTGGCTAGTCCTCTCGCCGGAGCATGTGCTGCCAGCTGCGCTCCACGGTGCGCTGGATTCAGCTGAATGACCGGGAGCGACGGCGCGCCAAAATACCATCGATGACGCTCGCCGTAGACATCAGGGGCGGTCGTACCCAGGGTTCACCCCGGCGCGTACGATGCCAGAAGCGCTGACACATCAATGACGCTTGGTGGAGGAAGCCGCATACAGCGGTCAGGGCGACCTCTGCGCCCATCACCATCCCGACATGCCGGAGATCCTGTCGCGGGCGGCGTTGTGATTGCGATCCGTCAGGCCGGAAGCGTCGGCTGCCTGGGCGCATTCGATCGGGACGCAGGTCAGCTCACCGTGGGCGGCAACAATCTCTCGACCACGGTCAGCGGAGTGAGTGAAGACGGCAGGCTGCACCGGCGGTTCGCCAGGGAATGGAGCGCACAGCATACCGACCCTCGCGCACGCAAACACCTCTACCGGTCTGGCCGACATCAAGGAGGTGCCATCAAGCTGACGGGCTCACTGGTGTCACCCGTTAAGGTCGAGGCGGGCACGATCCTGGGCGGTACA
>JASHQG010000384.1 GCA_030037665.1 Acetobacteraceae bacterium | reverse complement strand
CCGGACGATGGCGCGGCCCATGGCGACGCGCTGGCGCTGGCCGCCGGAAAGCTGGCGCGGCTTGCGCTGCAGCATCTCGTCGAGGCCGAGCAGGCCGGCCGCCTCGTCGACGCGGGTGCGGATGTCGGCGCGCGAGAGGCCGCGGATACGCAGACCGTAGGCCATGTTCTCGAACACGCTCATATGCGGATAGAGCGCATAGTTCTGGAACACCATGGCAATGTCGCGTTCCGCCGGGTCAAGCGCGGTGATGTCGCGGTCCGCGAGCAGGACGCGGCCTGCGGACGGGGTTTCGAGTCCGGCGACGAGACGGAGCAGGGTCGATTTCCCGCAGCCGGAGGCGCCCACGATCACCAGCATCTCGCCATCCCGCAGACTGAGGTCAATGCCCTGCAGCACGGTGGTGTGGCCGAAGGCCTTGCGCAGACCGAGAGTTTGAAGGGTCGCCATGTGCGGCCAAAATGCCATCGCCCAAGTCCGGCGGGCAATCACCAAACTTTAGAAGCGCGCCCCTCCCCCCGCCCGTCGGTCGCAAGAGAGGGGGGATTTCCCGGCCCGCATGTCCGTTTTCAATGTCGCTTGAACCCCTGGCATTTGCGCGGAGCGCCCGTGCGCGCTCAGGATATGTACCCGGGGCGAGGAATCGAGGACGATGCATTTCGATCTGACACTTTGGCGCATGACCCGCGGACTGCGGGCCCGCATCGGTCTTTCCATCGTCCTGGGGTTGATCGCGATGTGCTTCGGCATCACCCGGTTTATCTTTCTCGGCCGCTTCCTCGCCGGCATCTTCCAGGGTTGGCCGGCTTCGGCACTGTACGGTCCACTCGCCGGCGCCGGCGGCGCCATCATCCTACGTGCGGCATTTGATCACGGCCGGACGATGGTCGCGCACCGCACTGCAGCACGGGTGCAGGAAACGCTCCGTGGGCGGCTCTATGACAAGATCGTCGCGCTCGGTCCCGCCTGGTTCGGCGCCGAGCGCACCGGCGGTGTCATGCTGTCGATGGTGGACGGCGTCGAGCAGCTGCAGACGTTCTTTGGTCAGTACATTCCGCAGGTGGCCATCGCCATCGCCGCGCCGATCGCCATTTTTGCATTCATCGCTTTCTGGGACGTCCCAACCGCCGTCGTCATGCTCTTTGGCGCGTTGTTCACGCTCATATTGCCGACGACCGTGAACGAACGCACGGGTCGCGCCTCACGCGAACGACAGCGTGCATTCAAGGCATTCGGCGAAGAATTCCTCGACGCGGTGCAAGGCCTGCCGACACTGAAGGCGTTCGGCCAGAGCAAGGCCTATGGCGCCATGCTGGCTGAGAAGGCCCGCGCGCTGTCGGCCAGCACATTCTGGGTCCTGTCGGTCAGCGTGGTCACGCGCGGCATAACCGATATCGGGACCGCGACCGGCGCCGCGGCGGCGATGGCGCTCGGTTCGTGGCGGGTCACTCATGGCGACATGAGCCTGACCGCGCTCTTGATCGTACTGATGGCGGGCACGGAGATCTTCCGTCCGCTGCGCGATCTGCGCACCGTGCTGCATCAGGGTCTCACCGGCCAGGCTGCGGCGCACGGTATTGTCACGCTGCTGGCGACGCGTGAGGACAGCCCGGCGCCGCCGCCGGAGCCGGTCGCCGCCACGAATATCCGTCCACGTATCGAGTTCCAGGACGTGCGCTTCGCGTATCCGGGCGGCCGCAGGCCGGCGCATCGCGGCCTGTCGTTCGTAATCGAGGCAGGCGAACATGTCGGCGTCGTTGGCCCGAGCGGCTGTGGCAAGTCGTCGATCGTGCGCCTGCTGCTCCGCCTCTATGACCCGCAGGCGGGCAGCGTGCGCATTGACGGACAGGACCTGCGCGCACTGGATCCTGTCGTACTGCGCGCCATGGTCGCCGTCGTGTCGCAGGACAACATGCTGTTCTATGGCACAGTGTCCGACAATCTGCGGCTCGGTCGGCCCGAAGCGTCAGAGGCGGACGTGGTCGCCGCGGCCAAGGCTGCCAATGCGCACGACTTCATTATGGCGCTGCCGGACGGCTATGACACGGCGATCGGCGAGCGCGGCACACAGCTTTCCGGCGGCCAGCGCCAGCGCATCGCCATTGCCCGCGCGCTGTTGCGCGATTCGCCGATCCTGGTGCTGGACGAGGCGCTGTCCTCGGTCGATGCGGAGAATGAGGCGTTGATCCAGCAGGCGCTGGACCGGCTCATGGCCGGGCGTACCACGCTGATCCTGGCGCATCGCCTCTCCAGCGTGATCGGCGCCGACCGGATCCTGGTGCTGGATGACGGCGCGGTCGCCCAAAGCGGTACGCACAGCCAGCTGATCGCGCGTGACGGTCCGTACCGCGAGCTGATGGGACCGCAACTCGCCGAGCACGACGACACGCTGCAAACGGACCCGATCACGCCAACGGGACCGCGTGCCGCGGCCGTGGCAGAGTCGTCCGTCGCGCTGGCGAGGCCAATTTCCGAGGACGCGCAAGACGTCGGCTGGCCGGAGACGTTGCGCATGCTGCTGCGCATCGTACGGCCTTGGGCAGCGCAGCTTGGCGTCGTTACGGCATGCGGCATCGGCCGTGTCGTCGCATTTATAGGCGTTGGCGTGTTTTCCGCCTTGCTGCTGATCGCCGTACGCAGCCACGCGCCGGTCCTGACGCTGACCTTGTTGCTGCTGATCACCGCGCCGCTGTCCGGCCTGCTGCATTGGCTGGAGTCATGGCTCGCCCATGCCATGGCCTATGAACTGCTGGCCGACATGCGCATCGAGCTGTTCGCCAAGCTCGATGCGTTGGCACCGGCGTATCTGCTGCGACGGCGCTCCGGTGACCTGGTCGCGCTGGCGACGCAGGACGTGGAGACCGTGGAATATTTCTTTGCCCATACTGTCGCGCCGTCCATCGTCTCGACTGTCATTCCAGCCGCAGTGCTGATCACGCTGGGCGTGATCGCCTGGCCGCTGGCGTTCGCCCTGGCGCCGTTCCTGATCTATGCAGGCGCCGCGCCGGTACTGGGCCGCCGGCGTATCGACGCGCTGGGATCAGCTGCGCGTGATGCGCTGGGTGCGCTGGGCGCTTACACAACCGAGACGATCCAGGGTCTCGCCGAGCTGGTGGCCTTCGCCGCGACCGACCGGCGGCGCGCCGGCTTCATGGCCGACGTGCGGCGCTGTCAGGCGCTGCGGCTGAGGCTGTTGGAAGACCTGGCCACGCAGACGGCACGCCAGGAAATCGCCACCGGCTTGGGCGGGTTGTCGGTCGCCACGGTTGGCGCGCTGTTGATCGTACATGGCTGGATGGCCCCGGCGCTGCTGCCGCTGATGGTGCTGATCTCCGTCTCCGCCTTCTTGCCAGTGTCGGAGATCGCGCAAGTCGGCCGCCAGCTCGCGGACACAATCGCCTCGACGAGACGGCTGCACGTGGTGCATTCCGAGCCCGTGGAGATCTCCGACGGTCCCCTGCAGCCCGCAGCGCGCCCCGGCGGCTCGTCGGTCAGTTTTGCCGGTGTGCGGTTCACGTATCCGGGCCGGCTCCGGCCGGCATTGACCGATGTAACGTTCGACGTTCGGGCAGGCTCAACGGTCGCGGTGGTTGGGCCGTCGGGCGCCGGAAAAACCACGATCGCCAATTTGCTGCTGCGGTTCTGGGATCCCGACAGCGGTGTCATCCGCCTCGATGGCGTCGATCTCACCGAGCTGACACTCGACGGGTTGCGCGGACGTATCGCGCTTGTGGCGCAGGATACGTACTTATTCAACAACACGCTGGAGGCGAATGTCCGGCTGGCCAGGCCGGACGCAAGCGACGCGGACATCGCGCTGGCACTGCGGCGCGCCGCGTTGTCGGACTTCGTCGCCGACCTGCCCGCGGGCCTGGCGACACGCGTCGGCGAGCGCGGCGTGCAACTCTCGGGTGGGCAGCGTCAACGGGTCGCGATTGCCCGCGCTTTCCTGAAGGACGCACCGATCCTGGTGCTCGACGAGGCGACGTCGCATCTCGATACGATCAGCGAGGCTGAGGTGCGAGCCGCGCTCGACGGCCTGATGCGCGACCGTACGACGATCGTCGTGGCGCATCGGCTGTCGACGATCCGCGCCGCCGACCAGATCCTGGTGTTGCAGGCCGGGAGGATCATCGAGGCCGGTCGGCATGCCGAGCTGCTGGCGCGCCGCGGCGTCTATGCGCGGCTTGTCGGGCATCAAATGGCCGGTGTCGGAGAGGCCAGAGCGCGAGCTGTGTAAGTAGTATGCTGACGTTGTCAGGATATATCCGGCAGTCTTCGCGAGAATTGCGATAGGCTAAGTGACTAATCATTAACTGGTCACGGGCGGTTTCATCCCGGGTAATGTAGTTGACAGCCGGTCAGGCAAATGCTTTCGATGGCCGCGGCGATAACAAGCAATACGCCCCCGTGAACGATCCATAAAAAACTCGTTGGGGAACACAGGGAGAACAGAAAGATGGGCAACCTGAGCCGACGCTCGGTGCTGAAAACCTCAATTGGTGTGGCTGCTGCGGGCACGTTGGGTCGCCCCTACGTCGCCAACGCAGCCGCAACGACAGCAACGGCTTGGTTCACACAAGGGTTCGTCCCGGAAGAGGACGCCGCGTTGCAGCAGGTGGTCGCCAGCTACGAGAAGCAAAGCGGCAATAAGATTGACCTAAGTATCGTCCCGTTCGCGCCGCTTGCGCAGAAAATCGTTTCAGCGCTGACCAGTGGCGACGTCCCCGACGTGATGAGTCATGACGTTGCCGACGCGCTCATTATTCCGCAAAACGCCTGGAACGACAAACTGATCGAGCTCAACGACATCGCCGCACAATACCAATCGGAGTACCTACCGACGGTGGACCTGGCGGCGCAGTACTATAACAACGTCACCAAGAAGCGCAGCTATTATTTGGCGCCGCACAAAACCGCCTGCATTCCTTTCCACGTCTGGGGCGACCTGGTGGAGGCGGCCGGCTACAAGATGTCGGACGTGCCCAAGACCTGGACGGCGTTCTGGGACTGGTTCAAGCCGATGCAGGCGATCCTGCGCAAGAAGGGCCACCGCGGCTTCTATAGCATGGGGTTGCAGATCACCAGCACCGGTCCGGCCGACGGCAACAACATGTTCTACGGCCAGGTTCTCGCCCGCGGCGGGGCGAACTTCATGACCAAGGACGGCAAGGCCCACTTCGACGACCCGCAGGTCAAAGAAGCGGTGATCAAGTCGATCGAGTTCACCACATCGGCCTATAAGGATGGCTATTGCCCGGCGGGCGTACTGAGCTGGAACGACGCTGACGACAACAACGCGTTTCACGCCAAGACCATCCTCATGGACTTCGACGGCACGATCTCCACTGAAGTGGCGATGTTCCATGACAAGGAGAATTACAACGCCTGCGTGACGCTGCCCCTGCCGACGAGCGACAACGGTCAGCCAACGCCGGCACAGGTCGGCGCCGGTGGGTGCTTCATGGCCAAAGGCTGCAAGAACGAGACCGTGGGCAAGGACTTCATCAAGTATATCAGCCAGCCGAAGGTGGCGGGCGCCTATCTGAAAGCGGGGCTGGGCCGCTGGCTGCCGTGCATGCCCTCGATCGTCAAGGCCGATCCATGGTGGTTTGCCGATCCGCACCGCAAGCCTTATGTGACGGAAGGACTGCTGATGCCGTCGGTGCCGTTCTATTATGTGTTCAATCCGGGCATCGCGGTCGCCAACGCGCAGCAGATCTGGGGCCAGATGCAGGCCAACGTGATCCGCAATGGCGTGAAGCCGCAGGACGCAGCCGAGCAGGGCTTCCAACAAATCTCGAAGATCCTTGACGACTACAAGATCGTGCAAAGCTGAACGCCGATAAGCCAAGAGGTAGGCAATCATGGACGGGATGCAGGCTCTCCAGACGGCCCCGGCAGCAGCGCAAACCGCCCCGGCATACGCCGCACCGCGCGTTCGGCGGAAGCTGTGGCGAGGTGGCCTGCAAGGCTCCGAATATACCTGGGCGCTGGCGTTCTGTGTCCCGTACATCGCGATATTCTTCGCTTTCGTGCTGTACCCGGTCGCTTTTGGCCTGTGGATGGGACACAGGCCGCATCTCTACGTCGAGCTGTGGCAGGATCCGATCTATCGGATCTCAATCGTGAACACGATCGTTTACCTCGCCGTCGGCGTGAACGTGAAGCTGTTCCTGGCGCTGCTCCTGTCAGGCTTCTTCATGCGAAAGCGCCTGTGGGTGAAAGCGCTGCTCGTTGTCTTCGTCCTACCCTGGGCCGTGCCGTCGCTGCCGACCTTCATGTCGATCCACTGGATGCTGAACGCCCAGTGGGGGTTGATCAACAACTTCCTGTGGAACTTTTTCGGGATCGACGGGCCGAGCTTCCTGGATACGTCACGCTGGGTCGCGCTGTTCTGCGTGATCGGTGCGTACATCTGGAAGTACTTACCGTTCTGGACGATCATTCTGCTCGCCGGGCGCATGGCCATCCCGCAGGAACTTTATGAGTCGGCAGACGTCGACGGCGCCACCGGGATGACCAAGTTCACACACGTGACGTTCCCGCTGCTCGCCAATCTGTACTTGGTGTGCACGCTGCTCTCCACGATCTGGACGCTGGGCGACTTCATCACCGTCTACTTCGTATCCGGCGGCGGACCGGCGCTGACCACCAACGTGCTGGCCACACTGGGCATTCGCAATGCCTACACGCTGGCGCGGCCCGATCTCGGTGTGGCCGCGGTCATGACCGCGCTGCCGCTGCTGATCCCGCTGGTGCTGATCCTGATGCGCAAGCTGCGCACCGCGGAGGTGCAACTATGAGCGCGACCACGCTGTCGGGCCAGGCCACAAGGGCGCAGGCTGCGGCGCGGCCGAACTATCGCCGGCGCGCGTGGATCGGCGAGGGGCTGGCCATTCTGCTCGGCATTGTCCTGGTGATCTGGTCCGTTGTGCCGATCTACAACATGATCATGGTCGCCGTGGAACCGCACGGCGATGTATTCACCAGCACCGTCTGGCCGGCGCACCCGACGCTCGGGGCATTCTGGATTGTCCTGAGCGAAGGTTATTGGTACCTCGAGCACTTCTGGCACCAGTTCGGCAACAGCCTCTACATGGGCGCGATGACCGTGTTCTTCACGCTGCTGATCGGTTCGTTGGCCAGCTTCTCGATCGGCCGTATGCGAATCCGTCACGGCTGGCTGCTGACCAACGCCGCACTGCTGACGTACGTGATCCCGGCCTCGTTCCTGGCGATCCCGTTCTATCTGATCATGCACGACTATGGCATGGACGACAACATATGGGCGGTGATCGCATCGCTCTGCACTTTCGCAACGCCGTACGCCATTTTCATTTTCCTGAACTACGGCGCGAGCATCCCCCTGGAACTCGACGAGGCGGCGCGGATCGACGGCGCGTCGCCGATCCAGGTGTACATGCGGATCTACCTGCCGCTGATGGCACCAGCCCTGGTCGCCGTCGGTACCTATGCGCTGCTGCTGTCCTGGAACGAATTTCTGTACCAATACCTGCTGCTCTCGTCGCCCAGGAGCATGACGGTCGCAGTGGCGCTGGCGCAGTTCCTGAACAGTGACGAGTCGCCCTGGAACTACATGATGGCGACGGCCATCATTTACGCTCTACCACCCGTGGCGATTTACTATGCCTTCCGCGGGCGCATGACCTCCGGCCTGACGATGGGCGGCGTGAAGGGCTGACTGCGGCAGCCGGACGCAAATAGCCCCGAAACTGGCCCCGAAGTAAGGCCCGGTGGCATGACTGCCGCCGGGCCTGACAGGTTCGTCGGGAAGACTTCCGACAGCCCTACTTGACAAGCGGCGGCGCTGCCCCGCTCAATCCTCCATTGTCACGACGCAGGCCGACGAAATCGGATCGGAATATGCCGGGTGGACGATGGAGGAACGACATGAAAAAACTGAGCCGACGCTCGGCAATCCGGACAACGGTGGGACTGGCCGCGACCGCGGCGCTGGCCCGGCCATACATTGCCAATGCACAAGCAAAAACGGCGGTTTGCTGGATCAATCAGGGCTTCGTCCCGGAAGAAGACGCCGCGATGAAGAAGGTCTGCGAAGACTATATGAAGGAGAGCGGCAACAGGCTGGACTACAGCATCATGCCGTTCATGGCGCAGAACCAGAAGACTGTCTCGGCGCTCACCAGCGGCGACGTGCCCGACCTGGTGTTCATGGATGCACCGTCGTCTATCATTCCGCAGAACGCCTGGGACGACAAACTGGTGGACGTCACCGACGTCGTTACCCCGTATGAGCCGCAGCTGTCCGAGACGGCCAAACTTGGCTCAACCTTCTACAACAAGGCCACCAAGAAGCGCAGCTACTACCTGTGCCCGATCAAGCAGGGCGCCACGCCGTTTCATCTCTGGGGCGACCTGATGGAGAAGGCCGGCCTCAAGATGTCGGAGATCCCCCCGAAGTGGGATGATGTCTGGAATTACGTCAAGCAGGCGCAGAAGCCACTGCGCGCCAAGGGCATGCGCCACGCTTACGCCCTCGGCCTGCAGGTCACCACGGTCGGCCCGAACGACGGCAACAACGTGTTCACCCATTTCGCGATCGCAAATGGCGGTGAGGGCATCGTTACGCCCGATGGCAAACTGCACACCGACGATCCGAAGATCCGTGAAGCGTTCATCAAGTCGGTCGAATTCATGACTAACCTCTACAAGGAAGGTGTGGTGCCGCAAGAGGCGCTCAGCTGGAACGATGCCGACGACAACAACGCCTACCATGAGAAGTTGATCGTCATGGATTTCGACGGCACGCTCTCCACCGAACTGGCGATGATCAAGGACAAGCAGGCCTTCTATCACGACATGCAGGTGCTGGCGCCGAAGCAGAAGAACGACGGCACGCCGATGAAGACGCAGGTCAACGCCGGCGGCGGCTTCATCCCCAAGGGCTGCAAAAACGCCGAAGTCGCCAAGGACTTCATGAAGTATTTCATGCAACCAAAGATAATGAACGAGAACCTGAAGGGCGGCCTGGGCCGCTGGTTCCCGGCCATTCCGTCGCTCGTGAAGACTGATTCGTGGTGGTTGAACAGCGGCATGCCGTGCCTCAAGCCGTATATCGAGGAAGGCGTGCTGAACCCGACCCTGCCGGTGTTCGAAGGCTACTCACCGGCCTGGGGCCAGGCCAACGCCGAGCAGCTCTGGGGCCTGGCGCATGCCGACGTCATCAAGAACGGCATGACACCGGCACAGGCGATCGACAAGGCGTTCAAGCGCTGCAACGAGATTTTCGCAAAAGTTGCCGCCACCTAACGCACGCGGGTCGAATAGCATATGAGCGCCACACAGCAGGCTCTGACTGCCCGAGCAGCCGGCCCCCGGCAGCGCGCATGGTACGGCGATTGGATTGGCAGCGAGATAACGTGGGCCGTCGCTTTTGCCTTGCCATACGTCCTCATGTTCTTCGCGTTTGTCATCTATCCGATCGCCTACGGGCTCTGGCTCGGCGATGAGCCAGCGCTCTACAGGCAGCTGTTCGCCGACCCGCGTTACATCACCGCGGTCATCAACACGATGCTGTACGTCGGCATCGGCGTGAACGTGAAGATGTTCCTGGCCTTCCTGCTGTCAGGCTTCTTCATGCGCAAGCGCTGGTGGATCAAGGCACTGCTCGTCGTCTACATACTGCCATGGGCGACGCCGGCGCTGCCGGCTTACATGTCGATCCATTGGTTCGTGAACGGCCAATGGGGGATGCTGAACAACCTGCTCTACTACATTTTCGGCATCGATGGCCCGGTTTACCTGAATGACCGCTGGATGGGCCTCGCCTGCAATATCGGCGCCTATATCTGGAAGAACATGCCGTTCTGGACGATCATTCTTCTTGCAGGACGCATGGCCATTCCGACGGAACTCTATGAAGCAGCCTCAGTGGATGGCGCCACCGGCCTGCGGCGGTTCTTCCACGTCACCTATCCGCTGATGGCCAACCTCTATTTGGTCTGCGTCCTGCTGGATACGGTGTTCGCGCTCGGCGACTTCAATGCGACGTACTTCGTCTCCGGCGGCGGTCCGGCAATGCAGACTGAAGTCCTGGCTACCCTCGGTATCCGCTATGCGTTCACCGTAGCGCTGCCGCGGCTCGGTGTCGCGACGGTGATGACCGCGCTGCCAGTGCTGATTCCGCTGGTGATCGTCCTGATGCGTAAGCTGCGCCCGTCGGAGGGTCAACTATGAGCAGTGCCACCGCAGGCCAACGCTTGATCGCACGCACGCCCGGCCGTCGGATCGCCGCGCCGATCGTCTATCGGCTGCAGCGCTGGGCGGTCGAACTTCTGTCCCTTGCACTTGCGTTCGCAATCCTCTTTTGGACGATCGCGCCCATCTACAACATGTGGGCCATCGCACTCAGCAAGCACGACGACATATTCACCGGCACGCTGTGGCCCGCGCATCCGTCACTGGACAGCTTCCGCGTCGTGTTGACCCAGGACTTCTGGTACCTCGCGCACTTCTGGCACCAATTCGGCAATAGCTTCATCGTCGGCGGCTCCGTGATGTTCATCACACTGGCGGTGGGCTCGCTCGCCAGCTTCACGGTGGGTCGCATGCGGCTGCGCAATGGCTGGATGCTGACGAATGCCGCACTGATGACGTATGTGATCCCGGCGTCATTCCTGGCAATTCCGTTCTACCGCATCATGCAGATCTATGGGCTGGCGAACCACCTGTCGGCGGTTGTCCTGTCGCTGTCGACCTTCGCCACCCCCTATGCCATCTTCATTTTCTCGCAGTACGGCAAGTCGATTCCGATGGAGTTGGATGAGGCCGCGCGCATCGACGGCGCCAATCCCTACCAGATCTATTATCGGATCTATCTGCCATTGATGGCACCCGCGCTGGTTGCGGTGGGAACCTACGCGCTGCTGCTGGCATGGAACGAGTACCTCTACAATTACCTGATGCTCTCCACGCCCGAGACCATGACGGTGGCGGTCGCGTTGGCGCAGTTCCTGACCAGCGACGAGTCGCCGTGGAACTTCATGATGGCCACGGCCATCATCTATGCGCTGCCGCCGATCATTCTCTACTATGGTTTCCGCCGCTACATGGCCGCGGGCCTCACAATGGGCGGCGTGAAAGGCTAGAAGCGGAACCCACGCTCGAAGGTGTCGTTGCAGCGGCGCGGTTCGATGGGTCGCGCCGCTGTGGCTGTGCCAGCGGATCCCCCACCCACGCACGACGATCCGACTGCGAGCGGCTCGACAGGCGCACGTCCGCGCGCGTGAAATGCGTATGACCGGCGTTCGCTGGTCTCGGCGATCGATCACATCAGGGTGGCAGTGGCGATGAACCGGTTTTCGCGGACAAGGTGCGGTCGGCCTGCCTGATCGCGACCTCCATCATCGGTTCGCTGCGGCCGGTCGCGATCCATTCTGACCTTGACCGCGTTTTGGTGGCGGGACCGAGCAGACGTGCAGTCCATGGCCAGGGATGCCGTGGCCGGGGACGCTTGCGGCAGAGGATCACCGGCGCTATATGCGCGCCGCGCGCCGGCCCGATCGCCGCGCATCGGCCGGAGTGTAGCTCAGCCTGGTAGAGCACAGTGTTCGGGACGCTGGGGCCGGAGGTTCGAATCCTCTCACTCCGACCATTTCATCCCTGATCCGCAGGGACAGAGCACGGGCCCTCTCTGTCAACGCAGTACCGTGACGAGCCGCTGCATCTGACCGGCTCGGGGACGATCTGTGGTGCGGTCGAGAAGACTCGAACTTCCACGGGGTTACCCCCACAAGCACCTCAAGCTTGCGCGTCTACCATTCCGCCACGACCGCACGTGGGGTAAGCAAGGCGCGGGATATAGCCGATGGATGCCACGCCTTCAATTGCTGCCGCCGCGCCGGAATGGCGCATCGCCGAGGGCCTCACTGCGTATCCTGATGCGCTCGCCTTGATGCGCGGCCGCGTCGCAGCGATCCGCGCCGGCACGGCGTCCGAGCTGGTCTGGCTGGTGGAACACCCGCCGCTCTATTCCGCCGGCACGTCGGCGAAGCCAGAGGATCTCACCGATCCCACCCGATTTCCCACCTTTGCTGCGGGCCGCGGCGGCCAATGGACCTACCATGGGCCCGGTCAGCGCACCGCCTATGTCATGCTGGACCTGACAGGCCGCCACGGGAGCGTGCCGCCGCAGGACATCGGTTGCTTCGTTCACGGTTTGGAGGAGTGGCTGATCCGCACGCTGGCCCGCTTCAACGTGATTGGCGAGCGCCGCAACGGCCGGATCGGCATCTGGGTTGTGACCGGCCCCCACACCGAGGCCAAGATCGGCGCCATCGGCGTCCGCGTGAGCCGCTGGGTGAGCTGGCACGGGGTCGCCCTGAACGTGGATCCGGACCTGTCGCATTACGCCGGAATCGTCCCCTGCGGCATCCGCGAGCACGGCGTCACCAGCCTCGCCGCGCTCGGTCACAAGGTCACCATGGACGAAGCCGACACCGCGCTGCGCGCTGCCTGGGATGAGGTGTTCGGTGCCGACGCGCAGGCGACATGTGCGCCGCCCCAAACCGCCCCCGCGGCGCAGCGACAATCGGCGCGGTGACAGATCGGACCATCCGCGGCGTCGCGATCCGGGTACCGGCAACCTCCGACGCGCCTTGGTCTCGCTACAGAGTTCCGCCGCGATGAAACCCCGGATGCTCGGGCGGATCCGCGATCTCCTCGTCGATGCTGAGTACTTCCGCCATCCGCGGCCCGCGTCGGCACAACCGCAGCATCTCTTCCACCGCGGCGATATCTCCCGCGACCAACGCCTCCACCGAACCGTCCACCCGGTTGCGAACCCACCCGGCCAGCCCAAGCACCCGGGCGGTTTCGACCATCCACTCGCGAAACCCGACGCCCTGCACCCGTCCGCAGATCACCAGTCGCTTCGCATTCATCTCGGCTACCCTCGCGTCAGAGCGATGAAGCGCGCCGCCAGAACAACGTCCTCAGCGATCGCCCGCCGACGGGCGGCAGCCTCTGCATCCTCTCCCCATTGTTCAGCCTGGAACAATTCGTCGAGCGCCCCCAGCGCATGCGCATCGGCAGCCTCCAGCTCACCCTCGGCCAGTGCGAGCCCCAGGATCAGGCTGCCGAGCGCCGGCACGGCAATAGCGAGCCCTGCCAGCGCCTCCGCATCCAGTGCAGCCACCGCGCGGTGCAGCGCGCCGATGCTGTCGCGGTGCTGCCTCACATGGGCGATCCCGGTGCCGACGCGGAGTGGTGCATCGTAGGTCAGGGCCGCCCAGTCCAGCCACGGCTGCCAGCCCCGCGCCTGCCGCTCGATCAGTGCCTCGGGCGCCTCGGCGCGGTAGCACAAGAGGTCAGTCTCTCCGTAGCGTGAGATGGCATCAATGGTCGGTGCCGGATCGGGTGCAATGCGCTCCTGCGCCGTGCCGGCCAGTCGGGTCAGCGGTGTGTCGGCGAACGACATCTCACTGCCTTTGCCACCGCCGGCAGCCTGCCACTCCTGGGCGATCGCCTGGGCCAGTGGCTCGGCATGCACGCAGAGCACCGGCCCGCTGGGCAAATGCATCGCTCGCCCATCGAGCAGAATCGCGTAGCCCCGATCCGAGCGGGCGAAACTGGCGGTTTCCCAAAATCGCTTCACCAGCCAATCCTATCTCAACGAAACAACTGTCGCAGCACAGCCGCGGCATTCGGCAGCTTCCGCCCGGTCTTCGATGCCGCCGACGCGGGCGCGGCGGATGGTGCCGAGGCCCCGGGTGCAGTCTCGCCGCGCGCCAGCGCCAGCGCATCGGGGCAGGAGACGGCGGAGGCCGCCGACGCGCCGGAGTTCGCTTTCCCGCCGAGCAGCGCCCGGCCCAACGCGCCGAGCGGTGTCCCCTTGGCCAGGACACCGCCTGCCGCCGCGCGGGCATTCGCTTCGACCGCGCCAAGCGCATTCACGTCCGTCTTCGGCGAGCGGATCGGCCCTGTTACCCGCACCGGTACGACAAGGCCTGTCCCCCCGACCCGGCCCTGCGGCTGCAACGTCATGTCGAGCGTCTCGGCGCCAAGGTTAACGCTGCCACTGCCGAGAACCGTCATGGCGGCCGTGTTCAGCAGCAGCGGGTTGACCGCCGCGACCCCATGCTGTGCGACCGCACGCGCCGCGAAGCACCGCAGTTCGGTCGAGCCACCACGGGCGATCAGATCACGGAGATTGGCCTTCGCCAGCACACCGCCGAGCAGCCTGTTAAGCAAGGCGCTGTCGACCGTGCCGCCTTCCATCGCAAGGCCCAGGGTCCCGTTCAGGCCGGCGGCGATGGCATGGGCCGACGTTCCGGAGCCGTGTAGATCGGCGCGCACCTCGAGCCTGCCGCTGGCGTAGTGGGGCCAACGCGCGGCCGCAAGGAGGGGCGCCAGGTCCAGGCCCGGCGCGGTCAGCGTCAACGCAATTGGCGCATTGGCCTGCCCGGCGTCGATGCTGAGCGTACCACTCATAGGGCCGCCCGGTAGGTCCGCGGCGAACGGGCTGACCGTCAACCGGCCATTGCGCAGCACAGCATGGATATTGAGCGCGCGGTAGTCGGTGTTGCCCGAATGCAGATCCTGGACGGCCAGCGCGACGTCGGCGTCAGCCCTCCGCAGCAGACCAAACCGCAGCGGCCGATCGGAGAAGGGGCCGGGAGCTGGCGCCGGTGTCGTGGGCTGGGGCGCGCCGGCTGGCCCCGGCTTCTCGGGTGGCGGCGCACCGGCCGGGCGTGTGGTCTTCACCGGCTTGCCAGCCGCAGCCATCAGCGCATTCGCATCGATGCGGGTAGACGCCAGTTGCGCCGTGAAGCTGGGCTTCTGGCCCAACGTGAGGGCCGCCTCGCCGGACAGGTCGCCCGCGGCGGTGGTGAGCTTGATGTTACGCAGCGTCCCGCCTTGTCGGAAACCGCCCGCCGCGTCGTTCAGCTCAGCCTGCAATGCGACGGACTTGATCGGGGGCAGGGGGCGACCCACCAGCGGCGAGAGAGTCGCGAGGTCGGGCAGCCCGGCGTTGATGCCGAGGCCAACGCCGCCGAACGTCCGTGGATGGGCGATGGCGCCCTTGACCTCAAGATTTCCGCCGGCGGCCTGCGCCTTCACGTCGAGCGGGAACGGACCCGCTGTCAACGCGGCCGGCGATCCGAACGTGGCGGCGAGCGCGATCGGCCCGCCGGCGAATGTGCCCCCGCCGGTCGCTTGGATTGGCTGATCGGAACCCGGCGCGTTGATTTCCAACTTGTCGATTTTGAGCCCGGCGACGACGCTCTTGAGATCGCTCGGTCCGACATCCAGCGTC
>JASHQG010000383.1 GCA_030037665.1 Acetobacteraceae bacterium | reverse complement strand
GTCATGTTGCCGATAAGCCTTTGACGCTCAGCGGAATTGACCCTGGTGTGCTCATCGGAATTGATCCAGGGGCGAGGTGAGGTCTGAGGGGTCAAATTTGAGCATGGTTGCTTGACGTGGAGTGGCGGGGGATCGAACGAGGATTGAGCTTCGCCGGCCGGCGCGACGTTGTGGAGGCGGATGACTGCAGAGTTGCGCGTTCGGGAACGCGCGAGGGAAGCGGTCATGTGCGGGGAGCAGCGGTGCGCGAGTTGCGGGAAGAGGTTTAGCCCGCGTCCGCAGAACCCCGGTCAGCAGTATTGCAGCGAGAAGGCGTGCCAGCGGGATCGGCGTCGGCGCTGGCAGAACGAGAAGCAGCGGACGGACGCGGATTATCGGGACAATCAGTAAGCGTCAGACCGCCGACACGTTCCCGCGACGCGCCCTGCCGGTGCATACTGGCGTGCAAGGACGGCGTCCCCACCAGGGCGGTTGCGGAGCACTCGAACGATCTGCGGCGGATCGACGTGGTGCGGCGCCAGCTCACCGGTAGGGATTGACGTGCGCGATCGCCGAGCCTGACGGTTCCGCGCACGCGGGCTTGCGGGAACCGGTGTGATGGACATCGACACGGACAAGATCGACGAGGCGGTGCTGGCCCTCTTGTACCTCACGCTGCATGACGGCGTCAGAGCGTGGAAGGGTCTCGACTGGGACGCCATGGACCGATTGCATCGCAAGGGCCTGATCTATGATCCGGTCGGCAAGGCGAAGTCCGTCGTGCTGACCGACGAAGGGCTCGCGGAGAGCGAGCGGCTGTTCAAAAAGCTGTTCGCGAAGCCCGCGGCATCGGCTCAGCCGGGTGCTCGGTCCCGGCGATGATCAGGCAGCCTCGGCCGCCGGCTCGGGCTGGAAGTTCCAGGGCAAAAGCTCGTCCAGGCGGCTCATGGGATGGCCGTGTGCCATCCGATCGAGAACGGCGGCGAGATAAGCCTCCGGGTTGAGGTTGTTGAGTTTAGCTGACTGAATGATCGTATAAATCACTGCTGCTCGTTCGCCACCACGATCGGAACCGAGGAAGAGAAAATTCTTGCGAGTCATGGCTATATCCCTCACCAGTCGCTCAGATAAATTATTATCGATGCTGAGCCGACCATCCTCGAGATAGCGCGTCAATTCATCCCAGCGACTGAGAGAATATTGTAATGCCTTGCCGAGTGTCGACTTGCCCGACAATCGTCGTCGTTGTTCCTTGAGCCACGGGAGGAAGGCATCGAGCAGAGGCTTGCTGCGTTGTTGTCGCTCCGCCCGGCGCTGATCGGCGGGTTTGCCGTTGATCTCCGCCTCGATCGCGTAGAGTTCCTGGATCCGACGCAGCGCCTCTTCAGCGATCGGCGACTTGGTCTTCTCGAACACCTCGAAGATCTTGCGCCTCGCGTGCGCGAAGCATGCAACGTGGATCGCCTGTGGCGGCTGATTGCCGTTCTCACGGTACAGCGCGCGATAACCGGCGAACGCGTCGGTGTGCAGATAGCCGGTGAAGTTCTGCAGATGACCGCGCGGCCGCTCGCCCTTGCGATCGGCCGTGTAGCGATAGAACACCGCCGGATGGCCAGGTCCGGCGTAGGGCCGCGGGTCAACGGCGTAGCACCACAACCGCGAGATGCGGGTCTTGCCGTTACCCGGCGCGAGAGTGCGGATCGGTGTGTCATCGGTCCAGAGCACGTCGTGCCCGAAGACATACTCGCCGATTCGCTCAGCCAGCGGCATGACCCACCAGGCGACATGTCCCATCCACTCGGCCAAGGTGGTCCGGTCGATCTCGATTCCCTCGCGCTCGAAGATCCCGGTCTGACGGTACAACGGCAGCCCATCACAAAATTTCGATACCGCGACGTTGGCCAACAATCCCGGTCCCGGCCGCCCTTTGTCGATCGGCAGATCCGGCGCCGGCGCCTGGAACACCGCCTCGCACACGCGGCAGGCGTATTTCGGCCGTACGTGCTGGATGACCTTGAAGCGTGCCGGGATCTTCTCCAGCTCTTCGGTCGTCGACTCGCCGATCTTGACCAGGCGCGCGGGATCGCAGTTGTTGCAGGTGCAGCCGATGTTCGGTTCGTGCACCACCTGCTCGCGCGGCAGATGCGCTGGCAGCGGCTTGCGCCCGCCGGGTTTCCGGCGTGGTTTGCCGGCCCCGTTCGACTCCGGCCTGGGATGCGCGGCTTGAGCGGCGATCTGTTCGCCAAGGTTTTCTTCGAGGTCCTCCAGGCGCAGTTCCAGCTGCGCGATCTCGCGATCCAGCCGTTCGGAGGATTGGCCAAAGCGTTGCCGCCGCAGCGTCGCCAGTTGCAGTTTCAGCCGCTCGATTTCGAGCTTCGCCGTCTTCAGTTGTGTCTCGACGCTGCTGAGCTCCGCGAGCCTGACATCGCGCGCCGCCACCATGTCGCGCAGGGTGGCAATCTGCTCCAGCAGTGATTCGACATCCGCCATGACCGACGCATAGCGAATCGGCCGATTTGGTACAAGACTTTCTTTTTGTACCAGTCTTCCTCGCTGATTCGCCTGGACGAATTTGAGTCAGGCCACCACCTCCGGCCGCACCGTCCAGGCGGTGTTGCGCCAGTCGATCGCTTCGACCAGCATCGACAATTGAGCGGCGGTCAGAGAAACAGTCCCATCCTTGGCCTGCGGCCAGACGAACCTGCCGCGGTCCAACTTTTTCGCGTAGAGAACCATCCCCTGCCGGTCCCAGTACAAAATCTTGATCAGGTCACCTCGCTTCCCGCGGAAGACATAAAGCGAACCGTCCAGGGGATCACGTTGCAGCGACAGCTGGACTTGTGCAGCGAGAGACTGGAATCCGCGACGCATATCAGTGACGCCGCATGCCAAATAGATCCGCACTCCGCCAGCAGGTAGCATCAGTGGCCAATCAGTTCAGCCAGCACGCTGCGCAGCAGCTTGACATCGACACTGCCGCGCACAGCGACCCGAACTCCGCTCGACCACTGCACCTCGATCATGCCGCCCGGGACCACGTCGGGGGCTGGCCCCGGCTCATCCGGGGATTCGACCGGCGCGGCCAGCATTGGCGCCAGCGGTTCCGGTGCAACCTGGACCGGCACAAATCCTGTCATGGCCGTCGTCAGCATCTGCTTGCGCCAGGTGTACAACAGCCCACTGCTGATCCCGTGCCGCTCCGCGACCACTTTGGCGACCGCCCCCGGTTCAAGCGTTTCGCGAACAACGCTGAGTTTCTGCTCGACGCTCCAGCGCCGCCGCCGCTCCACCCGAACCTCGACCCGCTCCGGCGCTGTACTCTTAAGACGCGTCGTAAGAGGCTCGTACGAGTTGCCGTCCATCCATCCCTCGCGGAAATGCCTCACCCCATCGGGGGAGTCTCCGCGCCGACGCCGCCGCGCCGCAATGTGTAGCTGGTCTCACGCTTACACAGCGGAGCAGGCAGAGCGGTGAGGTTCGTAGGACCGCAGCCGACCCAAAGCGGGCATTCGTCGGCCTGGAACGCGTCGTCTGCTCCTGTAAGATATCGGCCGGTGAGCGGACCGGCAGAAAGCCACCCGGAGTGGACATTCACACCGGATTTCTGCACCACGTAAACAGTTGAATCAGTTACGCGCATTGCTGATGAGCCAAAGCTGATCCGCGGATATGGCATCGCGGTTGTCGAGGGCGTCTCGTGGTCTGCACCTCGACCTTGCACCGCTCTACGACCTGCGCGTTTGG
>JASHQG010000382.1 GCA_030037665.1 Acetobacteraceae bacterium | reverse complement strand
TCAGAACATCGCTGACTTTCGCGCGGCGCTGCTCGCGGGTGGCACTGATCTCAGGCAACCAGCAGACCCTGCTTGGCCGCGACGCCGATGCGGGCTTCGGTGCCGCTATTGAAGTCGAGATGGTCGGCTTCGATGCCGTCACTGAAGATGACGCCATTCTCGGGCATTTGCGAGACCAGCACCAGGCATTGATCGCGTTCGATCCGCCCGATGACGAGGTTCGTTTGCGTGACGCGGCTGGGGTAGGGCTCGCGCACGAAATAATGCAAGTAATCAGCGTCCCAGGCGAACGATCCGTCACCGGCGGCGTCGGCGGCCTGGCGTAGCAGCGTCCGCGTGGCAGCGTGCCAACCGGCGTAGATGCTCCGAAGCCAACCGGTCGAGCCGAGCCCGGTCGAGACAATGACGCCGCTCGACGATTGCCGCTCCTCGCGTCCGGCAATGGCGATTGTGTAGCGGGCAGACACGTGCGAACGCTGGCCGATGAAGACGTCGTTGACCGCGTACAGCGTCTGACCAGTGTTCAGCACTGCCTGGGCCATCGTCACGGCTCGGACCGGCCGCCGCTTCCGCACGACCTCGGGCATGACGCGCGACAGATCGTTGACCGTGAACGGCAGCAGCACCCCGTCCCAGCGGGCCCGGTCGGGGTTGACGCCAATCACCGGCTGTCCCTCCAGATATTTCAGCGTGTTGGCAACCAGCCCATCCTGTCCGAGGACGATCACGATGTCCTGTGCGCCGAAAATGAAGTTTGCCAGATAACGGCGATCCAGGCGTTGCACTCGCCCGAATGTCCGCAGAACCGTTTCGACTGTCATCAGCGCATCGCCGTAACGGCGATGCTCCGCCAAATAATCTCCGAAATCCGCACCGAGGTGTTCGATGTAAAACTGCGCTTGTTGGATCGTATTGAATCGGGCGACCAACTCGTCGAGCCGGGTGGGCCTCACAACAAGAACGATCTTGCTGTCGGCCGCGATTGCGTCCTCGGCGGCGTTCATGACCGCGCTCCTCGAGTGGCGGCCGGCATATCCATGATCTCGCGCAACAGGTCGGGCGAGAGGTTGAGCTGGCCAATTTTTTCTGCGTTGCCCGCGAGATCGCGGAACGCCAGGGCGAGGAGTTGTCCTGGCTGCATGCCGACGCTTGCCAGCGCCTGCAGCACCTTGGCGTCGCTCGTCGCGAAGGCCTTCATCATCGAGTCGATGCCGTACGCCTTCGCGTCGGCTTCTTGACGTGCATTTGCAGCCGCCAGCCCGACCAGGTCGCTCTTGCGCTCCTCAATGCGGATTTTGCCGGTCATTTCTTCCTGCTCGATCTGGCGGCGGCGCTCCCGAATCGCCCGATCGGCGTCCATTTTGGCCTCGTTGATCTGGCGCTTTTTGTTTTCGATCGCGACCTCGGTATTCAGCTCATTTTCCTTGATCGAGCGCTCCTGTTCGACTGCCGCGTTGCGTCGGGCATAGATCGCCTCGTCGGCGCGCTGGAGCAGCTCCTCGCGCGCTGCCGCTTCCAGCGCGCGGGCGGTTTCCGGTGTCGGCTTGATCGCCAGGATCGACAGCCCGAGAATCTCCACGCCAAGCGCGGCGATACCTGACGCGTCGCGGAGCGCCCCGCCAATCCCAGCGGCGAGTAACTCTCCGCCGGCCAGCGCCTCCTGGAGCGGCAGGCCCCGCAACCTCGCACGAACCGCGACCCGCACCTCGTTGACAATCCGCTGCGGCAGCGTCAGCGGATCTTCGGACAGGTATCGGCCATTGCCGTCCAATCCGAAATTGAGCAAGGCAGCCGTCTGCCGTGGATTGGCGATGCGATAGGCGACCTGACCCTGGATGCTTACATCCTGATAGTCGGCGGTCACCTCTTCGAAGATGAACGGAACGTCGACGCTGGCCGTGGGCACAACCACAAGCGTCGTCGTCGGCGCGTAGTACAACATCGATAACCCGGCACCTTCGCGCTTCGGGCGGCCGTTGCGGAACTGGATAACGTACTGGGTCGGCTGAGTCTTGATGAAGCGAACGCCGAACATCTGCTCCTCCTGTCATCCGGTCATCCGGTTGCGCTTCAGATAGGTCACTTAGTGTGTGTTGTCAACTAAGATAGGTGATATTTATAACTAAGCTGCGGTCGGCTAGCCTCGTGGCCATGAGGACAGGCAGGCGACCGGCCAAGCGGGACGGCACGACGAGAGACGAACTCACGTTCGCGCGACCGCTCGTGACGGTTGACGTCGTCATTTTCACGCTGCGTGACGGCCGCCTGGAGGTTTTGTTGGTGCGGCGGGGCGGCGAGCCGTTTACCGGGTGCTGGGCACTGCCCGGTGGTTACATCCACCCCACGGAGGATGCCGACCTTGACGCCGCGGCGCGGCGTATATTGTTCGAGAAGACAGGTGTCGAAAGTCCGTACCTTGAACAGCTTCAGGGATTTGGCAACGCGGTCCGAGACCCCAGAGGATGGACCGCGACATTCGTATATTTCGCGTTGATCGCGTCGGACGCCTTGGCGTTGAAGCGTGGAGCGAACGCCGACGAGATCGCCTGGTGGGGAGTGTCAGAGCAAGGCATGGTGGAACCACAGCTCGCCTTCGATCACACCGTTATCCTGCGGCGCGCCGTCGCGCGATTGCGCGCAAAGGTCGAGTACACGTCCCTGCCTGTGCATCTGCTGCCAGCGAAGTTCACACTACCTGACCTGCAGAAGGTATACGAACAGATACTCGGGCACCTCATCGACAAATCAGCTTTCCGCAAGCGGATGGCCGAGGCCGATTTCGTCGAACCGCTGCCGGGTGAACGCCGGCCCGCGAGCAACCGTCCGGCCCAGCTTTATCGGGTGAAGCCCGGGCTATCCACGGTTTTCTTCGACCGAACAATCTGACCCGCAACGTGCCCCGATGACAAACAAAAGCAGTTACAAAGCACAGCATCGCGGGGAGGCAACTTCCTACGACGCCTATTTCGCCGGCATGGATACGACCATGTGGCAGAAGCTCGCCTTTGTCGGGGCACATTTCCTGCTGGACCCCGGCTCGCGCATCGCCGATATGGGCTGCGGTTCCGGCTCAGGGACCTATCAGTTGGCCCTGCTGCATCCGCAGATCCGCGTCATCGGGGTCGACATCAATCCGGAATCGGTGCGCATTGCCGCCGAGAGATATCGCCTGCCGAATCTCGAATTTCGCGTCGGCGATGCCGGCGAGCCGCTGTTCGCCAGCGATCCGCTCGACGGCATTCTCAGCTCGTCGACGTTGCACCATGTTTATACGTTCAACGGTTACAGCCTCGATGCAGTGCGTCGTGCCCTTGTCAGCCATCTGGAATGCCTGCGTGAGGGCGGCGTGTTCGTGCTGCGAGACTTCGTCAGCCCGGCACGCGAGGGCTATGTGCTACTCGACCTGCCACATGGCGAAAGCCGCGGCGACACGCCGGCCGAGTTGTGCGACGCCGATCTCCTGTTGCGCTTTGCCCGCACAGCGCGGCCGCTCGATACTCGGGCGGGGACCGGGTTCTTCGTCGAGGAAATCGATCCACCTGAGCCGGACACACGGCGGTTTCGGCTACCGCACAAATGGGCAGCGGAGTTCGTGCTCCGCAAGGACTACCGGGCTGACTGGGACGTTGAGCTACTGGAGGAATACACCTACTTCACCGCGGCGGAATTCGCCGAGGAGCTGGCACGCGCCGGAGCGCGGCTGCTGAGCGCGAAGCCATACTGGAATCCGTGGATCGTGGCCAATCGCTTCATCGGCCACTTTAAGCTGCGTGATGAGCAGGGCAGGCAGTTGCCATGGCCGGCGACCAATTTTGTCGCGATGGCGCAGCACGTCCGGTCTGGCGGCGGGGTGCGATTGATCGAACGCCGGGCCGCCGACAAGGCACCCTCGTTCCTCCGGCTTGCAGCAATGCGCGACACCTCGGCGGCAGGAACGCGGATCTTCGACCTTGTGCAACGTCCCGAGCCAGTCTGCGACCTACTTCCATGGCGCATCGTCGAGGGTCGGCTACGGCTGGCAGCGCGACACGGCTATCCGCGGCCGATCACCTGCGCCGTTCCGCGCGGTCCGAGCATGATCGACGGCGCCCAGTGGGGCGGATACCTGATCGAACCGATCACCGCTATGGTGGCACGCGATGCACCGGTCGAAACGGTCGCGGAAATTGTCCTCGACCGCGCCGGCATCGCTCGCGAACGGATCGCACGGATCGATCCCGGCCTGTCCTATTACCCGTCGCCTGGCGGGATCGATGAGATCGTCAACGCCCTGTTTGTCGAAGTTGCCGGCCCAGTTCCGGCCCATCCATTGCCGGCCGCAATCTCCGGTCTCGACACCACTGGCGACGTGCGCGAGTTCGATGCCCAGCACCTGCTGCGCGCCGCGCATGTCGGCGTCCTGCCTGAGGCACGCATCGAGATCAACCTCTACGCGCTGATGGACAGGTTGGGGATCCCGCCCGATACGTATATCGGCGAACCGATCGAATTGCCGGCCGATCACGCCGGTCCGGTCACCCGCGCCGATCTGGATGCCCTGCTTGCCGCCCCGCCCGTGACGCCGTTCAAGCCGGCTCGTGATCTCACCGGATATTTGCGGCTTGTCCGCTCGGTGTTCGCCGAGCAGGGCGAACGGGATCGTCTGGCACACGCGCTCGCGGAGACCGAGCTCGAATTCGTGCTTCCTCGGAACACCAGCATCAACACGGTGGTTGCGCTTCCGTTAGTGTCTGACCGCGGCGAGCTCCTGGTTGGCATCGAGACTCGGTTACTGCCGGCACCCCAGCAGGCCGAGGCCAACGCGCGGCTTCTGACCGCACCGGCCTGGCGCCTCGACCGCAGCGCGACGTCACTCGACGCGGCCCGCGATTTTGTCGCCGCGAAATTCGGCGTCGCGAGCGAGGCCGTGACGCCGCTCGGCGCTCCGTACTTCCCGAGCGCCGGTATCACCCCGGAGCGGGCGCACCCGTTTGCGGTGCGCTTCACCGGTGATCCCGCAACCCTTCCGTATGATTTCGTGTCACTATCGGCGCTTCACGCCCGTCTACGCAATCTGCGAGACGGTCACCTGTTGGTCGCGCTCCTGCGAATGGTGCACGCTTTCAACCTTACGACGACTTCCCGCTAGGCGGCGAACGACCTGCCATCCACAACGAGTGAACCTGAGAATGTGAGTTATCGGCGCTGAAAAGCGTCCTGCCTGTCAAACGGTCTATCTCAGGGGCAAACCCGCTAACCACCGCTGGTCCGGCACCACTCGTCGACGCGTCCTGCCACGCCGTTTTCGCGTTAACGCCGTGTGAGCGATAGCAACGACGTATAAAGGTGCTGTCTTATCGCAAAAGGGAAGTAGCGCAGCCTGGCGACGAATTCGGTCGCTTGGCTGCAGATCGGAGACGTGCCTTTGAGTGCAACAGATCATCGCTTGGCCAGGTGTCGCAAACCCGTACATTTGGCAGGTGCCTCCGACGATGTTTCCCCATCCTTTTCGCTCAGATGTTCCTTGGCGTCTGACAGATTGACTGCATCGATTTCGCGCTCCCGATCATATAAATGGATATCGCGCGGGCGTTCACCGCGACAACGGCACGGCGCGGTCGTGCTCATCAACGGCAGGGGTGGATCCGGGACCTCGCGATCTCGAGCGACGGCGCCACTTTCAATCGCCCGGTCACCGGCAGCGCGCCGAGGCCCTACCGCATCGACAATGCTGTGCTGCCAACGGACGACGACGTCCCGGAGTCGAACAGGCCGGCGGTCCAGCGCGGTCGTCGGACGGCCCGGCCAAGACAACAGGCTCGGCCAAAAGGACTTCTTGTTTGCGGCGGCCTTCGATCATGCCGCGCGCGCGGCCAATTTCACGACTCTCCTTCGACGTCATCGGTACGCCGGTAACATCAGGCATGGCAGTCGCGCGGTGTTCGCCGCCGTACCAGCGCATCTGGCGTCCGGCCGGACGCTGATCGAGTGCGCCGCTGTGGCAAGCAAACTCGGTACCAGACAGTCTCGTTCGCGCTCTCGCGACCGCAAGCCGAGGCTGTTAACCATCGCGACTCGAGGAAGCGCATCCGCGGTCGAGTCGCCACCTCAGCGTTTGCCCTGGCGCGACGGTCGTCGGTCTTCGGCATTTTGAGTGAGGCGCGACTCTATTCTGCAGACATCGTCGTGACCCGATGCCCCGTCGCGTCGATCGGTCGGCTGGAATCATGCACCCCGCACCAGGCCCTCATCACCACCACAGAGGGCGGCCCTTTTCGCCGCGACCTTGGCCGCGTCATCGGGTGGCATCCGCATGCGCACAACCACGTGACCAACGCCGTCCAGCGCTCACCACGCCGCAGCCGTTCTTGCCAAGCTCGATCCCAACAAGTGGAATCTCTGTTCCGAGTCGCCCAATCCCCATCCGTCGGTTGGCCCGCCAGCTTACGCTGCCGAGGGAAGGGGCTGCTCATCCCGCAGGTCCCGGCTACTCAATCAACGACCCGACGCAGCTCACCGAATGGGGTACGATTTGATGACCTTCAACCGCCGAAGCCCGCATCCTGCCACCACGCCGCACAAGGAACCCAAGCTCTCGCGCACCCGTGCGCCTGACGATCTATCGCCCGAGGAATGGCAGCGAGGCTTGCGCCGTCAGTTCGGGCGCGAGCAGGCGTTTCGGCTCGAGAATTTGAGCAGTGAACCGTTTTTCTCGGAGTTTCGGGTTAGCAATCCCGCCTCGAAATCAAGTTATCGCGTGGCGATCCGGGACCGGAGGCCTGGCGCGAACTTCTGCTCGTGCCCCGACTACGCGACGAACGAGCTCGGCACCTGCAAGCACATCGAGTTCACGCTGGCGCGGCTGGAAAAGAAGCGTGGCGCCAAAGCCGCATTCACGCGTGGCTACCAGCCAGCTTTTTCCGAGCTGTATCTCCGTAATACAGGCAGGCGCCGCATCTACTTCCGTCCCGGAACAGACTGCCCGCCCGGGCTGCGCGAGGCCGCCGCGGCATTGTTCGACATCGGTCAAGAAGGGGTTCTGCCCGATGACCGCTATGACGAACTCGAGTCTTTCATGACCACGGCGTCGACGTCGGGTCACGAGTTCCGCGCCTATGACGATGCCCTCGATTTCATCGCGGGAAGGCGGGATGCGGCGCGCCGGGCCTCAAAGCTCGCGGAACTGTTCCCGGAGGGAGCGCGCGATCCCGAGCTCGGCGTCATTCTGAAAGCGCCGCTCTACCCGTATCAGGCGGAGGGCGCGCTGTTCGCGGTCCGGGCTGGCAGGGCATTGATCGGCGACGATATGGGGTTGGGCAAGACGGTCCAGGCCATCGCCGCCATGGAAATACTGGCGCGGCATTTCGGCGTCACAAGGGTACTGGTGATCTGCCCAACCTCGCTCAAATACCAATGGCAGAGCGAGATCGTGCGTTTCTCCGGCAGACAAGGCGAAAACGCGGCGCGGGTCATCAGTGGTGGCCGGGCCCAGCGCCAGAACGACTACCGTCTGGACGATTTCTGTAAGATCACAAATTACGAGAAGCTCAAGCCTGACCTCGAACTGATCGCTGCCTGGGCGCCCGATCTCGTGATCGTCGATGAAGCGCAGCGCGTGAAGAACTGGAACACCATCGCTGCTCGGGCTTTGAAGCGCATCGGCAGCGCTTATGCGATCGTGCTGACCGGTACCCCCTTGGAGAACAAGCTCGAAGAGCTGATCTCGATCGTTCAGTTCGTCGATCAACACCGGCTCGGGCCGACGTGGAAGCTCTTGCATGAGCACCAGGTTAAGGACGACGGCGGGCGCGTCACCGGCTACCGCGGGCTCGACAAGATTGGCCAAACACTGGCGCCGATCATGATCCGCCGCCGCAAATCTGAAGTGCTAACGCAATTGCCGGACCGTCTCGACCAGAACCTTCTGGTGCCGATGACAGAACGCCAGATGGACTATCACCAGGAGAACGCCGACGTGGTGGCGCAAATCGTCCAGCGCTGGCGGAAGACCGGGTTCCTGTCGGAGACGGACCAGCGGCGGCTGACCTGCGCGCTGCAGAACATGCGCATGTCATGCAACAGCACCTATCTCCTGGACCGGGAAACAGACCATGGCGTCAAGGCCGATGAACTGGCGGCCCTGTTCGACGATCTGTTCGCCGAACCGAAAGCCAAGGCGGTGGTGTTCTCGCAATGGACCCGGACCCACGACATCGTCATACGCCGCCTCGAAGCGCGCGGCGTGGACTATGTGAGCTTCCACGGTGGGGTTCCGTCGGAGAAACGGCCGGCGCTGGTCGAACGCTTCCGCACCGACCCCGCCTGCCGCGTGTTCCTCTCCACGGACGCCGGTGGCACCGGGCTTAATCTGCAGCATGCCTCGACTGTCGTGAATATGGATCTGCCATGGAATCCGGCCGTCCTGGAGCAGCGCATCGCACGCATCCATCGCATAGGTCAGCTGCAGCCCGTGCGGGTCATCAATTTCGTCGCGAAAGGCACCATCGAGGAAGGGATGCTTTCCGTGCTGGCGTTCAAGCGTTCACTGGCGGCCGGCATTCTCGACGGTGGCAGCGGCGAGATTTCGCTCGGCGGCTCGCGTCTGACCCGCTTCATGAAGGAGGTAGAGAACGTCACCGGACGCATGGGCGCAGGCGAGGCCGTCACCCCAGCCGAGGAGCTTGGACAGAGCATCGTGGCTGCCGACGATACCGGGCCTGCGGAAGACGCCACAGCGGATGCGGATAGCGGTGCCGACGAGATCGCCCGATCGAGCGGCCCCGCCGTGCCAAGGAGCGATCGCGGTTCCGATCCGTGGCTTGCCTTGGCGCAGGTGGGTGTGCAGTTCGTTGCTGCTCTGGCGGCCGCTAACGATGCCAAGGCGCCGGCCCATCCATGGATCGAACACGATCCGGCAACAGGCGTACGGAGCCTCAAAATGCCGCTGCCGCCGCCGGAGACCGCACGCCAGCTCGCCGACGCGCTTTCGGCACTCGCAGACGGGCTGCGAAGCAGGACTGCGTGACGGTGTGTCTTTGGCGGACAGTGGTGCGACCACGCCCCTCGAACAATTGGACAGTCAACAGACCAATCTCGAATGTCTGTGGAGTGCAAGACGAATTCGGATGGGTTGAGCATGTTGAAGCGCAACCCCCTCCGTTCCAGGGCTACGGGAGTCCCAGAAGTGCGGAACGATTTGCGAGCTTCCATCCGGCGACCATTGGGTCGAGCTGCCTGAGACCGCGTGCGATGGTTTTGGGTCCGGCGGGTTTGTATCCGCGGGAGGTGTAGCCGGACCAGCCACCGAGCCTGGCGGCGATCCACGCCAGCCAGGCGAGGCAGGCCGGATCGAACGGGTTCTTCAATTTGTCGGTCCGTCCCTCGAGCGAGGCATTGATGGCTTGCAAGGCCGGGACATCTGCCGGCTCAGCGCCGTCCGACAGGGGCTGCCCGACAGGGGCTGCCCGGTGCTGCCGTCGCGCTCCAGAACGAGTTGCATGACGCGCACCGCGGCAATCAGCGCGACCACCACCAGCTTGAGCAGGTTCGCCG